>NZ_QTXV01000054.1:0-3984 GCF_003461825.1 Prevotella sp. AM42-24
GGCGATTATGCTTTCGTTGGAGAGTTGGCCAATGCTATCGTCTATAAGTGCACTACTGCAGGTACCTGGACCAATACAGGCGAGAAGTGGAATGTTGGCGGCACCATCGATGTGACCGCATACGTATCTCCTTCAGATCCGATTTCAGACCTTACGCAGCTTGTCGCTAATAAGGTGCGGATGCTGCAGAACAAGGGTGAAGTGTTCCTTCCTGCTACCTCCACCAAGGCGGTCCTCGACCCCGACACCAAAAAGGTGCTCGCTGATGAGCTGACCGAAATGCGCTCCAAGGACGAAACCTTTGCGCAGCACGTCTCCTCACAGGCTGGTACCAACAAGGCACTCGCAGACAATATCAGCGCACTCGCCAAGCAGACGACAGATCATTTCAACACTCTCGAGGGCGGTGGCATTACTGAAGATATGCTGAGTGATGGTCTGAAGGAGTCTATTCAGTCGTCAGCAAGCGGCAAGGGTGGCAATACTTTCAATGTGACAGACCAGGTGCCTCTTGAGTCTGGCTTCTATACTCTCGAGACAGCCATTGCAGCCGTACCGGAGAAAAACCGCTCCAAGGGTCTCTGCATCACATTCGAGGCATCACAGGGCAAGTGGCTGACCAAGCAGTTTATCGGCACAGATACCACATCGTGGGATGCTACCGCCTCATGGGAGGACTTCGGGGGAGCCGGAACCGTCAAGCAGGTGACAGTCAACGGAGAGAAGAAAACACCGGATTCTACAGGTAATATCGACATTACCATACCAACAGTCGAGGTCGATGAGACACTGGATCAGGAGAGCACCAACCCTGTAGAAAATAAGGCTATAGCAGCCAAACTGAATGAGATAGAAGGCAACACCCTTGCCTCCACAGATGTCGAGGTGAGTGATGATGGCTCGACCGTTCATGTCTCGCTGAAGAACAAAAACAACGGTGAAATCACCAGTTTTGACGTTCCAGCAGGTGGCGGTGGTGGTGGAGGTGAGACCTCAACCACCAAGATTGTTCTTTCGGCTGTTGTTAACAACAGCATTGTCAAGCGTGGTGGAAGCTCCATGCTCACTTACACATACGACCACCAGTACAGCTCTGGTGATGAGAAGGGGCAGTCAACAGGTCAGAAAGCAACCATCAAGGTGCAGATGAAGTTAGGCGCAACGACCATATATAGTGATACCATCGAGGATGTCAGCAGTGGCAGCTATCAGCTCGACCTGACCAAATATCTGCAGCTGGGCACAACGGATATCTACGTCATTGCCTCAACAACAGACCCTCTGACAGGCAACAAGCAGACCAAGCAGGCTTACACGTCTGTCAAGGCAGTCACGCTCTCGCTGACATCATCATTCAATATTGCCGACTGCGTGGCACTCGGTGGATATGCTGATGATGAGACGGTAAACATACCGTTTGCAGTCAGCGGATCCGGCACCAAGGTGGTGACATTATATGTCGATGGCAAGCAGCGCAATGCGCAGACCGTCACACGAAGCGGGACGACGAATAGTAGCTTCAATCTGGCGATGACTGGCTTGGAGAACGGCAGACATACTATTCAGATGGTGGCTGAGATGGAGGCAAGCCCAACGCTGACCCTGCGCTCTGACAGCATCTACTTCGATATACTGAGAGGTGCTGCCGAAGCACCCTATATCGGTGCCAAGATTACATCTGCAGATGGTACCATCTTTACTGATGATCATCTTACGCCAACCATCAAGGCAGGTCAGTATGAGCAGATGTCATTTGACTTCGTAGCCTATGACCCTGCCACAACACCTGCTTCCATGTCTGTCTATCGTGACGATATCAAGACTCAGACGGTCAGCGTGCCACGCACTTTGCAGACATACAGCAACCGCTATCTCGACCAGGGCACAATCAATATGCGCTTCGAGGCTGGCGCTACATCTTACAATTTCTTCGTTGAGGTGGAGAAAAGCAGCGTGGATATCGTTGAAATCACAGATGGCCTCCAGCTGAAACTCACCGCCTCTGGCCGTGCAAGCAGCGAGGCTGACCCAGCCGTATGGCAATATGCTGATGTTGCCACGAAGTTCAGCGGCTTCGACTGGACGTCAAATGGATGGACTGGCGATGCGCTGAAGCTGACCAATGGAGCCAATATTGAGATTGGCTTCAAGCCATTCTCATCTGATGCGACAAGCCAAGGTGCCACCTATGAGATGGAGCTGATGTGCAGCAACGTCACAGACCGTGACGGCATCATCCTTGACTGCATGGCAGATGGAGTCGGCTTCCAGATGACTACGCAGGAGGCTAAGATTCGCACGACTGCAGGCACGGAAGTGAGCACCAAGTTTGCGGCAGACATGAACTACAAGATTGCATTCGTTGTCAGCGGCAAGGGTGGCAACAGACTCCTGCAGCTCTATGTCAACGGCATCCTGTCAAGTGCCATCCGATATGCTGCGACGGATTCTATGATACAGCAGACACCTGCTGATATCCGAGTGCTATCTGATGATGCAGACGTTGAATTGCGCAATCTGCGCATATATAACAGGGCACTCAACGACGATGAAGAGCTGTCAAACTACATCGTTGACCGCAAGACAAGCGATGAGATGGTTGTCCTCTTCCAGAAGAATGCTGTCATGAATGATGAAGGCACAGATGTAGATATCGAGAAACTTAGAGCACAGGGCAAGGGTGTGATGCGCATAGTTGGTGATATCGACCTGCTCAACCAGACAAACAACAAGAAGTTCGAGATTCCTGTTGATATCTACTTCTACTCGCCATACGGCAAGCAGTATGACTTCGTCATCAAGCAGTGCGGTCTCCGCATTCAGGGTACATCTTCCACGACATACCCTCGTAAGAACTACCGCATATACATGAGCCGTAGTGAGAAGTATGGCACGCAGCTCTTCATCAATGGTGTGCTGCAGGAGGACTTCCTCTATTCCTTCAAGCCAGGAGCAAGACCAGTTGACATATTCTGCATCAAGGCAGACTTCTGTGATTCATCGTCAACGCACAACACTGGTGCGGTTCGCATCGTCAATGACGTGTTCAAGCGCTGCGGATGGCTGACACCTCCACAGGCTGCCTATAAGGGTGAGTATGACGTGCGCATTGGTGTGGATGGTTTCCCTATTGACGTGTTCTATGACCAGAATGGCGATGGCACGAATGCTTATCTCGGCAAGTACAATTTCAACAACGAGAAGTCCGGATCTGCAATTGTCTATGGCTTCGAGGGCATTGAGGGATTCAATGATGAAGCAACCTTGGCAGGACAGCGCAACAAGTGCATATGCCTGGAGTTCCTCAATAACTCAGAGCCTATCTGTCTCTTCGGCACGGCAGATCTCGCACGCTTCGATGCTGCGCTGGAATTCCGCTTCAAGCCAGATAAAACTTGGGATACAGCTGATCCTGAGGATAAGGCAGCAGTGCAGAGACTGTGGCAGTGGATATACTCCTGCAAGGGCAATCCTACCAAGTTCCAGGCTGAATACCAGGGGTACTTCATCAATGAAGCACCGTTTGCCTGGTACCTCATCACAGACTACTTAATGGGGGTGGATAACCGTGTAAAGAACATGATGCTCGTCACATGGGATGGTGTGCACTGGATGTTCATACCTTACGATATGGATACCCTCTTCGGCCTGCGCAATGACTCATATCTCAAATATGACTATACCATCACGCATGAGACATTCGATGAAAGCATCGGCAGCTATGCCTTCGCTGGTCACGATAGCATCTTGTGGGAGCTTGTCAGAGCATGCCCGGACAAGTTGCGAGAGGTCGCAGAGACCATCCGCAGCAATATGTCACTCGATTATGTCCTGCAGGTGTTCAACGAGCAGGAGATGGGCAACTGGTGTGAGCGCATATATAATAAGGATGGCATCTTCAAATATGTCACTCCGCTCATCGAGGGCATCAAGACCACGACGGGCACGATGACCTACGACTATCTATATGCACTGCAGGGTAGC
>NZ_QTXV01000054.1:3994-19581 GCF_003461825.1 Prevotella sp. AM42-24
CTATCTCTATGCACTGCAGGGTAGCCGATATGCACACCGTTGCTACACAATCCAGAACCGTTTTGCCCTGCTCGACAGTCAGTATGTCTGCGGAACCTACCGCAAGGACAGTTTCGGCTGCTACTTCGGCTACAAGTTCGGATCAGACAACCGAAAGATCAAGATAACCGCATCAGAGAGGTATTATTTCGGTTATGGCTATACCTCCGGCACTCCTCATCAGAGTGCAGTGCTCGCAGCCGACAAGGGCTCACAGGTGCAGCTGGTCTTCGACACAGACCTCATCGTCAATGACCCTCAGTATATCTATGGTGCATCACGCATCATGGGCCTTGACCTGACAGATGTCAGTCACGCTATCCTGCAGACACTCAACCTGAGCAACCTCACGGCACTCCGCACGCTCGACATCAGCTGCGCAGGCACGCAATCCACGCTGGGTAACCTCATCGTGGACGGATGCAAGAACCTCCGCTCCCTCAACATGGGCGGTCTTCAGAGCGCACTGCTCACGGGCATGGACCTCACGAACAACACCAAGCTGGAGACGTTCCTCGCTTCCGACACCGCCCTCACAGGTGTCACCTTCGCCAAGGGCTCTCCGCTCACCAAGGCGGTCTTGCCTGCTACCTTGCAGACCCTCGACCTGCGCTACCTGTCCAAGCTTCAGATGGGTGGCTTGACCTTGGAGGGCACCGACAACATCACCCGACTGGTGGTTGACAACTGCCCTGGCATCGACTGGACGCAGCTCATGGCGAAGTGCCCTAACGTCAAGTACATCCGCATCACGGGCATCGACGAGGAGGGCGACGGCTCGCTCCTCCGTCAGTACATGGAGATGGGCGGTGTCGATGAGAGCGGCGGCAATGTCGAGACCTGCCGACTGGTTGGCTCATACCAGCTCACCCAGTACATCGATGACGTGGAGTTCCAGAGATACCAGCAGCACTACCCTGAGCTCAACATCATGCAGCCTCCATACACGGTGGTCGAGTTCGACGACAGCGTGGCGGACGATGCCAACGTCAGCAACCTTGACAACGAGACGGGCTACAAGTATGGCAATGCCTACCAGCCTTCGGGTCACATCAAGTCCTACCTCAGCCAACGCCACCGCGTGTTGGCCAAGGTCACCAAGAAGGCGACGCAGCGCAACGTCAGCATGGCGGGCGTTGACACGGTCATCAATAACCTCGACGGCGAGATGACCTACTATCCGCTCCACGATGACAACTCCAACTACTACGCCGATGCCAAGGAGGTGCGTGACTGCTCGGCTGCCAAGCTCGATAGCTCCGAGGGCGACATCATGATGCTGGAGCCACATCACTGGTTCAAGGGCATCAATGACTATCTGAACAGGAAGCACTACATTTGCTTCTCCACCAACAAGACAGTTCCGTCCGTCTCTGCCGATACTGTGCAGATGACCATCGATGAGATCAAGTTGTCCAAGGGCGGATGGCGAGAGGGGTACAAGCTCACCGCCAACAAGCCGACACTCAGCGAGTCATACGTGGCAGATACCAACTACGCAGTCATCAAGGTCGATGTAGAGGGATATAGCCGTGTCCGCTTCCCTGCTGTCCCTGGCACCAACATGATTTGCTCGCTCTTCCTCGCAGAGGACGGCAGTGTCATCAGCAATGTGCTCGTGCCGACCATCAACCTCACCTTCGAGCGTGGCCAGTATATCATATCAGACATACCAGACAGTGCCAAGACCCTTTGTGCTACCGTGTGGAAGAACACGCCTGGCGACAAGGTGGTGCTGAGCAACTCCGACAAGATTGAGGACATGGAGCCTGACTGGGTGGAGATTGATGAATACCTCTGCGGTGTCGTGGGCAGTACTGTCGTGGGCGACAAACTCAGAGCTTGTGTCTCTGGCGGTTCTACCACAGCCAACATGGCATGGTCAGATTTTCACTACTATTCCGTGCTAAGAGGTATGCAGCAGATTGACTTTGGCATGCACAGCGACATCGCCAACCTCTTCTACATGAAATATGGCCGTCGCAACTCGCAGGAACAGTGTGGTGCAGGTTCGCACACCAACAACCGCACCACTGGCGGCACAATGGCGCACGGTATCGCAGACACCATCGGCTACGATGCGGCAAAGGGTGTCAACGCCTCCGTAACCAACAGCATCGTCGATAACGGCGTGCATCAATATGCTTGGTACTTGGAGGGCGACGAGGAGAGCGGTGCGACCACCGTCAAGCAGATCAATAACATTTGCTGCTGTGGCTACGAGGACATCTACGGTCACAAATACGACATGGTGGACAACTGCGATATGCCGAATGACAGCGCACACTCCAATATGCTGCGCATCTTCATGCCTGACGGCAACACTAGGTACATCAAGGTGTCAAGCTACAACGACATCTGGATTACCAATGTCTATCATGGACAATATGGCGATGTCATCGCCGTCGGCAGCGCATCAGGCTCGGCAAGCACCTACTATGGTGACAAATATTGGGTGAACGGCTCTGCCAACCGTGTGCTCTTTCGGGGCTACTACAATGCGAGCTCGTATGGCGGCATCTCGTACACGAATGCGGTTTACGGCGCATCGGGCACGTACACGAGTGTCGGGTCGCGCTTGGCCTTCCGCGGAAAAATCGTCAAAGCGTCGAGCGTAGCGAGATACAAGGCGACAAGCGAAGTAGCGTAAAGCGAAAGAATGTATAACGAAAGAATCGACCTCTATACAGGGTATTTCAAAAATACCGCCTGTGGCGGTCGATTTTTTTTGTTTTTCGCATATATATGAAAAAAATAAGCTATCTTTGCAGCCATGAAGGCAGAGTCTCCCAAGACCGTGTGCTCTTTCGGGGCTACAACAATGCGAACTCGAATGGCGGCATCTCGTACACGAATGCGAATAACGACGCATCGAACACGAACACGAATGTCGGGTCGCGCTTGGACTACTTACCAATCGGTTCTACGGCACAGCCGACGTGTCGGCATCGCAGTGACCGAGGGAGATGCGCCACGCTCATAGAGTGAAAAATCAATGTGGTGGGTAGAGTTTGGTAGGTCCTTCATGGATTCGAAGAAGTCTGACCCCATAAAGGAAGGCTATGCGCAGAGAAGGCAATATCATACAGGAAATCATCGACCATGACAACATGTCCGATTCCTTCGACCAGGTTCTTCGTGGCACCGTTCGCAAGAAGTGCCGTGAGGGGCAAGAGTTGTTGGCGCACCGTGAGGAGGTCATCGCCAACCTGCAGCGTGAGATAGCCGACGGCACGTTTACCGTGTCCGAATATCGTGAGCGTGACATCTATGAGTATGGCAAGCATCGCAGACTCCAGATTGTCAAGATGGAGAGGCGCATCGGCTGCCACGCCATCATGCGTGTGGTTGACCGACACCTGCACCGTAGGTTCATCAGAACCACAGGCGCAAGCATCAAGGGGCGTGGCACGCACGACATGATGCAGCAGGTGAGTGCAGTTCTCCGTGATAATCCACATCTCAAGTATGCCTACCAGTTCGACATCAGACACTTCTACGAGAATGTTGACCACCAACTTGCCAAGGATGCCTATGCCCATGTCTTCAAGGACAAAGTCTTGCTTCAGATACTGGGCAGTCTCATCGACCTCTTGGAGCAGGGCATCAGCTTCGGGCTTCGCACCTCGCAAGCCACAGGCAACCTTATCCTCTCCATTCACCTCGACCACCCTCTCAAAGACGAGATGGCCGTCAAGCATTACTTCAGATATTGTGACGACGGTCTGGTACTCGCAGAGACCAAGGCTGAGCTGTGGGTGATTCGTGATGCCATCCATGAGATGCTGGAGGCTATCGGCTTCGAGGTCAAGCCCAACGAGCGGGTCTTCCCTGTCACCGAGGGCATAGACTTCGTGGGATACAAGATATACCCCGACCATGTGCAGCTTCGCAAGCGCATCAAGAAGAAGTTCGCTGCCAAAATCAAGAAAATAAAATCGCGCAAACGTCGCCATGAGCTCATCGCCTCGTTCTGGGGCATGACCAAACACGCCGACTGCGCCAATCTTAACAATAAACTGATAGGAGAAAAAACTATGAGATCATTCAAAGACCTGAAGGTCACCTATAAGCCTGCCAACGGACAGAAGTATTTCCCTGGCGACACCATCTCTATTCGTGATTTGGTCAACCTCCAAATCATCGTCCATGATTTCCAGCTCGGTGTCAAGACACGAGAAGGAGAAGATCGCTGTGTCGTTTCTATAGAAATGGGGGGGCAAATGAAAAAATTCATAACAAATTCAGAGGAAATGAAAAATGTGCTTAGCCAAATTAGCGAGATGGAGGATGGTTTCCCCTTTGAGACAACCATCAAGGCCATGGCTTTTGGTAACGGTAAAACCAAATATGTTTTCACATAATGGATAGAATAAATGGTAGTTCTGACGTACAACTCTTCGAGTGTACAAATCCTGTCAGAAATTATTGGCGCATCAGGTTCGATGTGCAAAAGAATGAGGATGGCTCGGCTGATTATATGGAGCATCAGTTCCTGCACAAGCCTTCTTTGGCTGAAATCAAGTCTGTCATCAACAATTTCTATAATGAGCAGACTGATGCCAACATTCTCTCTGGTCTTCAATATGATGGGCAAATGGTATGGCTCTCCGCTGAGAACCAAGCCAACTACAAGGCTGCATACGACCTCGCAGTACAAACACAAGGCGAAAGTTTGCCTTACAAGGTGAAGCTCGGCTCTGAGGATGCACCTGTATATAAGGAGTTTAACAGTCTTCAAGACTTCAAGGCTTTTTACCTCGCCATCCAAAAGCACATCCAAGAAACCATCTCTGAGGGATGGAAAAAGAAAGACTCCATAGACTGGAGCCAATATCAAGCCTAACCAGTTAGGCTTAGTTTTCGCATATATACGGCAAGTCAAGCGTACCTGTTCCTGCTTGGCTTGCCGTATTTTTATTTTCAATCTCAGATATGTACTTTTGTACCAGATAAACTAAAGTACATATCATCATGCAGAAAAATACAAAAGAATGGATACAATACGGCTCGGCAGTGGTCGTATTGATTTTCGCAATAGTGCTGGTATATATCAGCTATTTCACGTCGAAGACGCAAGATGTGACCGACAACGTGCTCTGGTACTTCGCACAATCACTCATGTACGCTGGCAGCATCTTCGGTGTCGCCATCGCCATCGATGCCAAGTTTGAAAATTTAAAAAACAAATTTCTAAATCACAATAGAGATGAGAAAGATTAAACGCATTTTCGTGCATTGCACAGCTGGCTCGCAACGTCAGAGCATCGAGGATCTCAAGGCTGAATTTCGTCTGAAGGGTTGGAAATATCCTGGTTATCATTACGTGGTAGACATCAATGGTGGCATTCATCAGCTTCTCGCCATAGAGTTTGTCAGCAACGGCGTGCAGGGATACAACTCCTCGGCCATCAACGTTGCTTACATGGGTGGCATTGACAGTCACGGCAAACCTATCGACAACCGCACGCCCGAACAGAAGGATGCTCTCGTTTTGCTGCTTCATAGACTGAAGCAACAATTCCCTGATGCGCAGATCATGGGGCACCGTGACATTTGGGGCACAGACAGCAAGAAGTGGAAAAAATGGTGCCCTTGTTTCAACGCTATCAAGGAATATAAAGACTTATGATCATGAAGGATATTAAACTCAACATCATCAAGGTTCTCTCCGTGCTTTTTGTCATCACCTTGGTTGCCCTTCTGGCAAGTATTGCCGAGAACCGCCAGCTGCAGGGCGATCTCGACCGGCAAACCTCAAATGTGAGTGCGCTCACCTACGATATCAAGTACGACAAACTGAATGATTCTCTACCTGTAGCGCAAAACACCGCACTACAAGCTAAGGTCTCAGAGCTGGAGCAGCTACACCTCACCGACACCAAGCTCATTAAGGACTTGAAGGTTAAACTAAAGGATGTACAAGCGCAACACACTCTGTCTGCCGAGACTGCCGACACAGTCATTATCACCCCGGTTCCTGGTACCGCCGACTCAGTTTTCGCATACAACGACAAATGGCTCTCGCTCCATATCGATATCCCTAAGCGGGAGTGCCAGTATGTAGCCTACGACAGCCTCACCACCATCGTGAGCCGCACTTACAAGCACCGCTTCCTCTGGTGGCGGTGGGGCACCAAGGGCTACGAGGTGCGCATCGTGAGTTTCAACCCTCACGCTCGCATCAAATATTCCAGATACATAGAGGTCGAAAAATGAAAGATTTAACATAAAAAACTTGCTTATTTTAAAAATTATTATTAAATTTGCAACAAAGATAATAATAAAGATTGGAATTATGTTTGAGATTTTGATTATATCGGCGATATTGGCTTATGCTACACTCGGCATTGGCCATGCTTTGAGCAAGATAGGTAGTCATTCTTGCTCTGTGTCAAATTCTTCATATTCTCCAAATGGTGAAGATTATAACGAGAAAATTCATCTGTTATCTCATAATAATTCAGCAAGTGAGATAACTCGAAAAGATGGTCTTTACTACATTACTATAGAAAACTCTATTACAGGGGACAAACAAACACTAAGTCACAGAAATAAGAAGTATCTTTGCTGGAATGCTGAAGATGTGGCAACAAAATTCGCACTGAGAGAAAGAGACGAATTTCATAAAGAAGATTTAAATACGAGGTCGTAAGGAAACGGTCTCGTATTTTTATTATATCCCTATCCTTACTAACTTTGCCATAAATATAAAAATTCTATTATGGCAACAAGTACAGATACTCATATTAGCAGAGTTATCCTTGACACCAAGGATGCAAAAAACAGACTCAATGAGTTAGAAAATAAATTAAAAGAAGTCCAAAAAGCAAAAGAGGAAGCCTATGCAAAAGGGGAATCGGTTGCAGCTTTTGAGAGACAAATCAAAAGACTGAAAGCAGAAACGGATGCTTACAGGACAACTCAACAGAAAGTCAATGATACGCTCAAAAATCTTTCTTCAGCTTCATACAAAGATTTACAACAGATAGCCAAAGCTCTCAACAAAGAGTTGAAGAGTGGTGCCATCGAGCGTAATTCAAAAGAGTGGAAGAAATTGCAAAAGCAATTAAAAGATGTTAGGGCGGAGATGCAGCACATCAATAACGAGGGTAAGGCTTCTAAAAGTCTTTGGTCTCGTTTCGTCGATACGCTCAACACCAACTGGGGTGCAGTTTCTCAGATTATTGCAGCATATGCAGGTCTCTCTATGACCTTACGCAAGTGTGCTCAAGCATACGCTGATATGGAAGAGTCGATGGCCGACGTTCGCAAATATACAGGTCAGACCGATGAACAAGTTCACCAGATGAATGAGGACTTCAAGCGCATGGATACTCGTACCGCTCGTGAACAGCTCAACGAGTTGGCAGGCTCTGCAGGTCGCCTTGGCATCACCAGTAAGGAGATGATTGAGGAATTTGTGGATGGTGCAGATAAAATCAACGTAGCTCTCGGCGATGACCTCGGCAAGGGGGCAGTCGATAAGATTGGTAAACTGGCACAGATGTTTGGCGAGGATAAAACCAAGGGATTACGCGGTGCAATGCTCGCCACTGGTTCTGCCGTCAACGAGCTTGCCCAGAACTCATCAGCCAACGCTGGTTATATCGTTGATTTCACTGCTGATCTGTCGGGTGTAGGCATTCAGGCAGGCATGACCCAAGCACAGCTCATGGGTCTCGCCTCTGCCCTTGATCAAAATATGCAAGAGGAGGCAACTTCCGCCACCGTCTTCGCACAGCTCATCACCAAGATGTATCAGGAGCCAGCCAAGTTCGCAAAGATAGCCGGCATTGAAGTGAAGAAATTTTCTAATCTCATGAAGACCAATGCCAACGAGGGCTTGATGAAGTTCTTGCAAGCCATGAAGTCAAAGGGAGGTTTCGCTGAGATGGCTCCGATGTTCGAGGAAATGCAACTCAATGGTACTCGTGCCGTGGGAGTTCTCTCTGCCGTAGCTTCCCATCTCGACCAAGTGAAGACTGCGCAAGACCTCGCTAACCAATCGTATGCTGCTGGTACCAGTGTGCTCGATGAGTTTAATGTCCTGAACAATACCGTCCAAGCAGACCTCGACAAGGCCAAGAAGCGTTTTCAGGACCTTACCATCGAACTCGGTGAGAAACTCATTCCCGTCACCCGATATGCCATATCGACCATGAGCGTAGGCATCCGTGTGTTATCAACTTTGATAACTTTCACGGTTACGCATGCCAAAGGGTTGACGGTCCTTGCCACTGCTATTGCAGTTTGCACAGCCCTCTGGTATAAGGAGATTATCGCCATCAAGCTAAAAAATGCTGCTACCGCATACGCTACAGCGGTAGATAAAGCCTACATCGCTACCGTCACCCTTTTGCGCACAGCTATGGTTGCCCTGCAAGCGGCATGGGCTTATCTCACCAAAGGCGTGCAAGGCTACATCGTGGTAATGAGAGCTGCTCGTCTTGCCAGTCTCACCAATCCGTGGGCAGCTCTCGCCACAGTTCTCACTGTGGTGGGTGTGGCCGTCTATGGTTGCTATAAATACATCGTGAACTACAACAAGGCTCTGCACGACAATCTCCAATCTGTCAAGAATGCAAAGGCTGTCGCAGAGTCACAGGCAAACTTGGCTAAGAAGGTTTCAGAGGCCACCCTTGATGAGCGCAATAAGATTGATATGCTCAACAAGGTCATCCATTCCAATGCCTACACCGTAGATGAACGCAGACAGGCTATCGCTAACATGCAAAAACTCGTGCCGGAATACCACGCCTCTATCTCTAAGGAAGGCAAACTATACAACGACAACCAGATAGCCATCCAAAACTACATCAAAGAATTGGAAAATGCTGCGATGGCGGAAGCTATCTATGAGCGTAAAGTGGAAATCAACAAGAAGAGACTTACCCTCAAGCAAAAGGAGAGACGCATACGTGGTTCTCTCAAAGCTGTGGATGCCGAGCGTCAAGCTCACCCGAAGAAATACGAAAGTGAGGCTGTGGCTGATGCTTTGACAGGTCAACTAATCGAACAAAACGAAGCTCTAAAAAGCAATCAGAAGCAAAAAGAGATTCATACTCAAAGGCTACAAAGCAACCTAAGCCAACAACAAACACTCGATGCCGAGGATAAGTTCCTGGATACCGAGATTAAAAAGAATACCAAACTTCAGCAACAATATAAAAAGGTGGAGAAGAAAAATACGCAAGTAATCGCTACTTCCAATAGTAGTACTCCAGCATCTTCCACTCATACTATGACCGATAAGGAGCGCAAGGCTGCCGAGAAAGCCAAGAAAAAACAGGAGGCAGAGGCTCGCAAGGCTGCAGCCAAACGAAAGGCTGATCTCAAAAAGGAACTTGATGATGCCAAGAAATCAAACCAAGCGGAACAGTTAGAGGCTACCACCCTCTACTCTACTGGGCAGATTCGCCTCGCCGAATACAACGACCGCATGGCGCAGATTAAAGAGCAAGGTCTGCAACAGCGCATGGACATCCTCAAAAAGTATGGCGAGGCTGAGGGCGAGGAATACAAACGATTAAATGCCGAGAAAGAGAAAATCGCAGCCGACTACGAGAAAAAGCAGACATCTGATCTCGAAGCTATCGAGACCAACAGGCAGACCGCCGAAATGAATATCCGTGCCAACTACTACAACAAAAAGTCCGACATCTACCATGACGAAGATGCTCTCAATGAGGCTCTCTTCCTGCTCGATCAAAACTATCTCGACGAGAAACAAGAGCTTTATCTGTCATCATCCGATGAGTACTGGCAAATCGAGAAGGAGCGTGAGCGCAGCCAGCTTCAGCATCAATACGAGCGTCAGGAGCAATACGACAAAACTCTCATGCAGCTCAAACAAGAGTATCTCAAAATGGGAAACGAGGAGCAAATGATGTTGGAACTGAGAGGCCTTGACGAGGTTCACAAGGCAGGTCTTGTCAGCGAAGAAGAATATCAACGCATGAAGATGGGCATCGCTAATAAGTACGCATCATACAAGCCTTCAGTCGATGATCAGCGCAAGGATGATGCCAATATTGCCCTCGATACGGCTCGCAAAATGAGTAAGCCACAAGATGATTATAACAACATGTTGAGCGACAATATAGGTTCTGTTATCGGTGGCGCTATGTCTGCCGTAAAACAGCAGAAGATGGTCAACGACAATCTGGAAAAGCTTCGTGCTGAAGACAAAATCAGCGAGCAAGCCTACCAGGATGCCAAGAAGCAGATGAACAAAGAGACCTACAGCACCATCCTCTCCGTGGCGTCCGCAGCCTTCAGTAGCATGTCGGGTATGATGTCAGCTGCGTCCGCCTACTCGCAAGCTTGCTCTGATCTCGAAGTCGCCAAGATAGAGAAAAATTACGATAAACAAATCAATGCCGCCGGCAACAACTCTGCAAAGAAAAAGAAATTGGAGGAGAAGCGAGACAAAGAGATTGCCAAAGCGAAGACAAAAGCAAACAAAAAGGCGATGGTCATGGAACTTGCACAAGCCATGGCCCAAACTGCTACTGGTGCCATCTCCGCCTACTCGTCAACTATGGCTGGAGCTCCATACCCAGCCAACCTGGTACTCGCTCCAATCTCAGCAGGCATCGCTCTTGCAGCTGGTATGCTACAGGTGGCAACCATTAAAAAGCAACATCAGGCAGAGGCGGCAGGCTACTATGAAGGAGGTTTCACTGGTCCTGGCAGCTGGAAGAAAGAGGCAGGCGTGGTCCATGCCGGCGAGTTCGTAGCTAACCATAACGCAGTCAACAATCCTCAATTGCTTCCTGCCCTGAAACTCATCGATGCTGCGCAGCGTAACAACACCGTCGCCTCTCTCACCGCACAAGACGTGAGCCGTGCCATGGGTGGTGGAGGTGCTGCCGTGGTCGCTCCTGTGGTAAACGTGTCGACAGACAACGAGCAAGTTACTGCAGCCCTCGATGGTGTGAGTGCAACCATCGACCTACTCAACCAGCAGCTCAACGATGGCATACAAGCTGAGGTGGTTATCACGGGGCGCAATGGCTTCGCCAGAAAATGGAAAGATTATAACAAGATGTTAGACAACAAATAGCTTATGATTACATGTATTATCAATGGCATGGCTGCTTATCCTGCAGCCAGCCAATCCATTAAGATAACATACGCCAACCAATACGTCACTGACGATGGCGAATACTCCTATGATATCACCTTCCCGATGTCCATCATGAATAATCGCAGGGTTTTTGAAAATGTCAGCAGATTCGACGTATCAAAGAATACCAAAAAGTATGACGACTGCAAACTGTACGTTAGCGGACGGCTCGTCCTTTCTGGTGTAGGAACTATTATTAGTGTAACAGAGTCGGATATCAAACTGCAGATTGTTGGAGGTAAATCAAGAATTAAATTCAACAGTAAACTTGAAAGCCATTTTATTGACGAAATGAATCTCGGAGAAGCGGTTGCTCCAGGAATAAAAAAGTACTATAAGGAGGGCTGGAATAAGTTCGGCCTTACTATACTTAACAATTCATACCACGTCAACATGACGAATTTGGGAAATAATATTGTCGGAGTTAAAGGAAAATATACTTTCGTGCCAGTATGGGACGAGACAAACGACTGCGCTGCTAATTTCTATTATCCCACAACAAGCAACAGCATGACTGCATTATACAAGGCAGCCGTACAGCCAAATCTAATCTATATCCTTCACAGAGTCCTGGAACTCGAAGGATATAAAATCATAAAAGATGAATACGACGTATATCCGTGGAACACCCTATACATTGCGTCTGCCTTCAAGACCCTGCAGTTCAGTAAATGTCTTCCACACTGGAGCGCATACACTTTTATCGAGGAATTCCGGAAACTATTCAATGCGAGCATCGTCTTTGACGAAATTAAAAAGGAAGTCGGTATATATCAGTCTTCAGAGATATTATCATCAGCTGCAGTAATGTATGAGGCTATAGATGAATACTCTGTTGATTACGACGAAGACGGATCACTGAGTACTACGGAAACGTCAAATCTGGAATA
Source organism: Prevotella sp. AM42-24 (assembly GCF_003461825.1). Classification (NCBI taxonomy): domain Bacteria; kingdom Pseudomonadati; phylum Bacteroidota; class Bacteroidia; order Bacteroidales; family Prevotellaceae; genus Prevotella; species Prevotella sp. AM42-24. Next base: position 16,055 of record NZ_QTXV01000054.1, read on the forward strand.
TAATCTCGGAGATTCCGCTAACAGAAAAGAGTATGAGGTTATCTCGCAGAAAGTCCTCAAGTCTTTCAAAATCGTAGAATTGGCACCAGAGGCTGACGTTACCGGTTGGACACGCAGATGGTCAGATAAGGAGAAACGAACTACGATCATTAAGCAAGACGGAGTATATAAAATCTACATGAACGATAACGGCAAGGAATCATGGGTAAAATGCGGTTTCTGGTCTCCGCTTGTCAGAGACAAAGATAGCGACTCTTCTATTACCATAAATATCTCTCCTGCAGCAGAAATCATATCGAGGGTTAGAGTCGGTGAGATTATAAAAATGAGTACTTCCTTTAGGGATTCAATAGATAGAGATAGACCTTTCCTGTCCGTGACAAATGATAAAGAAGCTTCTGCCGAAGCATCAAAAGAAGACGAAAACGGAGAAGAATACTACAGCGTGCAGGATGCTATCGATAGCGAATCTGTGCTCGATGAACAAGAGGCAGAGAACGAGTGTATGAGTGTGTTTTTCTATGTCGGATTCTATAACGATCAGTCCGCTAACGACCTTGATTTATACAGTCGTTTCCTTTGGCCAACATTTGTTACGGATCATAATATCAATAGCAACTATCATATTTCTAAGGATATGAATGAGGATGATCTTACTCTATCATTATGCGCTGGCGGGAGATATAGTATTCATAAGTTGCAGAACACGAAAACCATTGATACTCGAAATTGTATAGAAATAAAATTCAGGGCCAATGGAATTCCTGATCCGTCTAACATATACATATTCCGAAATAAAAAATATATATGTGAAAAGATTGAAACGGAAATTAAAGATGATTCCATCGACCCTGTGCACGTAGGCTATTTCTACATGATGGCATAGTATCAATCGAGGAGACTATAAACTTCCCTTGAAGTGCTTGGTCTCCTCGTTTACTTTCATCTGGTTCTTGATATATCGGTTTGTCACGGATATGTCTGAGTGGCGTGCCTGTTCCTTGGCAACAACGATGCCCTGTGCGTTCGCCAAGTCCCTGATGCCCGTATCCTTCAGGCTGTAAAACTGGTACTCCTTGGGAAATCCCAAGGCTGTGCGCATCTTACCCCATTCTACTCTCAACTGGTTGTATGCCGCACGAGTATCCCCAGGTTTTAAGCTCTTACCGAAGATATAATTCTGGCTTGGATGCTCAAATATCTTCAGCTCAATCATGAGCTTCAGTATCTCATCATTCAAGGCAACAAGTCCATCTTTCCTGTTTTTGCTGATGGAAGAACTGATGAAGACGGTCTGGTCCTTGATGGATACATCGCCAATCTTTATCTGCGTCAACTCGTTCGGACGAATGAATGTGTAATATTCAAAAAGGCAAGCTAAAAGAAAATGTTTATTGTGATCATACAAGTATTCCTTCAGTCTTCTCAGCGCCCCGTCGGAGAGAGGATCTCTGAACTTCTCCGTCTGAGCTATGTTGCGAATGTCGATAGCAGGATTCTCCGTGATATACTTTCTGTCCATCAACCAGGTACCGAAGGATACAAACCAGGAGCGATAGTTATTCCTGGTCGTAGCAGAGACATCTCGATCATACATCAGATGGTCAAGGAAATCGATGACAAAGGATCGGTCTAACTGATAGGCATACTTGATACCCTTACATTCCTCGATAAACGTCTCGAGCATCTTGACACGACTGAGATAGTCGATAGAGGTTTTTTCTTTCATCGACTTTTTGTCAGTCATAGCCTTAACATAATCACGATATCTACCGATGATAATTGGTATTTCCGTGAATTGGCGAGACTTATCAACGTTCACCCAAGGATTCCATCCTGCCGTCAATTTAGCTGTGATATTGTAGATAAGCAAACTGCCCATCATGCGCTTTTTCTGGTCTGTCTTAAACTTGTTAAGCATGTACTTTTTGCGCTTCATTCGTCCCGATACTGGGTCGTGGGCATAAAAGTCAACATACCAGTTGCTCCCCTTGGTATGCATCACTGGAAGCGTGAATCCTAACATTTCACGCGAACTCAAAAAATCAATTTCCTTTGCAGTCATTTTTTTTCATTGCCCGTTTTACTGGTCAATGATATTCAACAATCTAAATCTCGTTACCGTCCTATCTCTAAAACGGCAAATCGGATAAGATGTTGTTTACCAACTTCTTACCCGATATTAGTTGCGGCGGCAGGACTCGAACATGCGACCTCCAGGTTATGAGCCTGGCGAGCTACCAACTGCTCCACACCGCGATATAACATTCATTTCTGAATTGCGAGTGCAAAGGTACTACTTTTTTTTTATCTAACCAAATAAAAATATCAAAATATCAATATTTTAACCGCTTTTAACCTTTTCTTTAATTATATTAGCTTAAAAACAGAAATTACACATAAAATAAGTGATAAAATGATAGAACGACCTTGAGATTAAAGAAAATCATTAAAAAAATCCGATCTGCCAGAAGCAAATCGGATCATATCAAAAAACTAATTACTTTTTCAAAAGTTTCATGACTTTCTCAAAATAGCGTTGCGTTCTCTTCACATTATAATGATTACCACCATTCCAAGCGCGAATTGCACGTTCTATACTATTAAGAGGATTGTAAGCTGATTGCAAAAGCAGAAACATTTCCTTAGACTTTGAAATACTAAATCTATCAGATAGTTTATAGCGCTTCTTGCTATTCCTTTTTTTAAGAATATTATTGCATTCAGCAACACAGATAGGAGTAATTTGCATAACTCCCACAGAGGAACCACTTTTTGCGTATCGATTACCTCCACTCTCTACCTGAATTATCGCCTCCATCACTGGATTCCAATCAAATTCATTAGAGGATGCATTTTCAATTGAATTTGTTTCAGCCGACGCTGAAACTACTTTTAATGTCAGCATAAAAATGCTAACTAATACCATTGTTATTCTCTTCATATTAATTATTTTATGGAACCTGAAAAGCTGAACTACAACATCAGTGATTTCGCGATGACAACTTATGAGAAAAAGAACGGTTGTCAGTCTCAGTTCCGTTAGATACCTTAACGGACAGTTATCTCAAAATATCGAAAAACTATCCTTATTCTTATCGTTTGCAAAGGTACAAAAAAAAACTCAAATATGCAAGTAATCTATTGATTATCAGCACTATTTTATAATTAAGAAACACTTTTAAACACATTAGATTGACGAATATCAACAAATTCAGCAAGTTTTTTAAACCCAATTGCAGATATAGGAATAAAACAAACAATGAAGTAAAATAAAGATTCATACATAAAAGAATGATATCAAGAAACAGCAGAGAAAAGAAAAGAGAGCAAGAAAACAACGTAATCTTAAAGACAAAACACAAAAAGGTGAAAGAAGAAAACTAAAGAAATTTTTCATAAAATTTGGAGAAAAATAATCTGCGAGAAAAATCTGTGAAATCTATCCCAGACCGACAGGTCTAAAATCTGCGAAATAAAGAAATAACAGAAAAAAAGAAGAAATGACAGGGAAAGAAGAGAACCAG
>NZ_QTXV01000055.1:0-18605 GCF_003461825.1 Prevotella sp. AM42-24
TCTTTTACCTTTGCACCCAGAATCAAGTAACATGGATTTGGTTAATTGGTGTTAAGGTGTACTATTAACTACTCTAGCAAATAGCTATGTGCTGATTTAGTCCTTCACCATCCAAATCCTTTTTTCTTGCTTCTATAAAACTTAAAAATGTCAAGAATATGGATAAAGAACTTTACATTGGTGTAGATGTCTCAAAGAAGACTCTCGACCTGGCTTACTATGACGGTGAGACAATAGATTGGAAAAATGCCCACATAAAAGTGAGCAACGATACATCAGGATTTAAGGAAGTCGCCTCATGGTTGGCGAAGATAGCCAATAGATTTGACAATCTATTGTTTTGCATGGAACATACAGGACTCTATTGCCAAGATTTCAGGATGTGGCTGGAGAGTCACCAGTATATCTATGGTATGGTTGATCCCCGTAAGATGCATCGTTTCGAGCCAGACTTGGATGCAGGGCAGCGTTCCCTCGACCGTGTGAAGTCTGACGAGTTGGATGCATTCCGCATAGCCATCTATTGTGAACAAAATCACAAAAAAATTCTTCGCAGTCCCTCAAGGCTTCCTCCAGCAATCTATTTCAAACTGAAGCGCCTTTATGCAGAGCGAAAGCAGGACTCCAAACAGTCTGTCCTCTACAAGCAGCAACTTCATGACACTTGTGCATATGACACAGAGTCGTCTATGGAAAGAAAAAGACTATTGCTAGGCTCGCTAAAAGAGAGCATAAAAGCCGTGGATGAGGAAATCGCCTGCTGCTTGGATGAGGAAGCGAGCATACGCAAGAATTATGACTTGTTGCTCAGTATACCTGGAATAGGACACGTCGTGGCACTTGAGACAATCATACTGACGGAGAATTTCACTGCCATAACCAATCCCAGAAAATATGCCTGCTATATAGGCATCGCACCTTTCCCCAAAGAGTCGGGGACCTCCGTGAGGAAGCGTACCTCCGTGTCCTGCAAGGGATTCTCCAAGGCCAAGGCCGACTTGTCCATATCCGCCGTGTCGGCCATAACGCACAGTCCCACCCTCAGGGAATATTGGCAGCGAAAGCGCAAGGAGAAATGCGGTAGCATAGTACTCAACGCCGTCAAGTTCAAGCTGGTGTTACGTATGTTTGCCGTGATTAAACGTGGAACACCATATGTGGAGACAGATGCATACAAGAACTAAAATGCAGCAAAAGTGAACTACCCCCGTCTTAGATTATAACTATCCCCGCGATTAAGTTTTTTGTCTGCGTTTTTTCACTACCTTTGCCGGAGCATCTGAAAAGGAAGGAACTCCGGACGGGGGTAGTGAACTATTCTGTCTTAGACAAAGACCTTTCCCTGATCTAGTCTCCCCTGCCTGAAATGCCAGACCAAGTGCCGTTTAGGGATTTAGCTGTGCGCCAGCTTATAAAAGATGTGGCTTACCCTGACATAGAGAGTTCCTTCCTGCAAAATGCGGAACAAAGGTATGAAAAATAAATCATTTATCGGCATCGACATCTCAAAAAATGTCATTGATGCATCAATTTTCACAGAAGGAGCCTCAATTAAGGACTTTCCTCACGCTGTATTCAACAATTCCCGCAAGGGATTTGGCGGGATGGTCACATGGCTCAAGAAGAATCATGTGGTTCTCTCGAACTGTCTCTTCGGAATGGAGTTCACCGGTAGCTACTCTATGGAGCTGGAGAAGTTTCTTACGGCCAGGAAGTATCAATTCTGCATGCTCTCCACCCATACGGTAAAGCATTATCCCATGGGTCCCAAGGACAAGAACGACAAGATTGACTCTGCCAAGATTGCCGACTTTCTCTACCGCTATAATGGTACTGAATGTGTCAAGCCTTATAAAATGCCTGACAAGACCATGCAGAGACTCAAGACTCTGATGAATGAGCGTAAGTTCCTGGTGGAACAGCGTACATGCTTCATGAACAGAAGACAGCTGTGCACCACAAAGGAAGACACCCAGTTATATGATGGCTACATCAAGAAACTCAGCCGTGACATTGAGAACATCGAGTTGGAAGAACAGAAGTTGCTGGCTACAGACGAAAGTCTCCTCACGACTTACAGGAATCTTTTGACAATCCCGGGTATCGGCTCCGTCAATGCCATAAATGTCATTGTCATTACTCGAAACTTTACCGCTTTTGAAACAGCAAGGCAATATGCCAGTTATGTCGGCGTGGCACCGCACTTTCGCACTTCAGGCACCAGTGTGAGATGGCGTCCACGACCTTCAGCACGCTGTGATGGTCAGGCGAAAGCGGATCTGTCCATGGCGGCCTTAATTACTGTACAATATGATGCAGAATTACAATCATTCTATAACCGTAAATTAGGAGGTAAGCAAGATTCAGACACAAAACGCAAGGCATTGAATGCCGTTAAGTTCAAACTCATTCTCAGAATGTTCGCCATAGGCAAACAGAATAGAAAATGGGAAACATTGGATTCAATGAGCAACAATGAGATTCTTGCAATATCATAAGTCTAAAACAAGGGAACTATAGCAGTCTGTGCTACTGCCATTTAGAGTCTTGTAAAGACACAAACACGGATAACTAATTAGGAATCTAGCCATACGCTATTAAAAGAACGAGTTCCGTGTTATTTTGTAACAGAAATGTCATTTTTGACCATTTCTGCTACCGATATTTTAGTGCCTGTATGCTCCAAAACGCCTCTTTTATATTTATTAACATAAAAAGCTGCTCAAAAATTTGGCTATGTCTTAGGAATCGGGAAGATAACCTTATCGGTCGTCCAGTCATATTCGCCGACACGTTGGTTCTTCGCCAAGAGAAGGTTCATCAAGCGCTCACCATTACCACGCAACTGGGTAGGGGTGGCAGGGAGCCAAGAGAAAGACTGGGATACGTTGGCGCTAAATTCAACTTTACCACTCTTACCTTTCTTGGTAGTGATGAGGATGACGCCATTACCTGCACGAGAGCCATAGAGTGATGCGGAAGTGGCATCCTTCAAAACCTCGACCGACTCGATGTTGGAAGGGTCAAGAGAAGAAAGTGGGTTGATACCTCCTGTATAGGTAGAAGAAGATTGGACAGGGACACCGTCAATGACAAACAACGGAGAACCGTCGTTGACACCTTGCTGATTCAGGGAACTAAAGCCTCGAATGACGATCTTGGAGCCGTTTCCGCCAGGCTGACCTGAGAGGTTGGATACATCGACACCTGCCATCTTGCCTTGCAATAAGGTTTCGATTGAGGAACTTGGTACGTCTTTGAGAGCTTCACCCTTCAAGGAAGAGACTGAGCCTAACATATCACGGCGAGTACGGCTACCGTATGCGATGACTGCTACCTCGCCAAGTTGGTTGCCCTCTTCCTTGAGGATGACGTTAACTGGGTGGCCGTTGTTATATTTCACGGTCATGGGTGCGTATCCGATGGCAGACACGATGAGCTCGCCGTTAGAGACATTGGTAGATAAGGTAAACTTACCCTCAGTGTCGGCGATGGTACCTTCTCGCAAACCTTTTATCCTTATGGTTGCGTTAGGGATGAACTCACCTTCGGTATCCTTCACTACACCCTTTATGAAAAATGAACCTTTTTGGGCGGTGTCCAAGCGGAACACACGGATAGACTTACCATTCACGCTGTAGGTAAATGGTGTCTTGCTCAACAAGTCTTGAACGGCTTTTTCTACTGTAGCTTCATCGAATGAGACAACCATCTTGTCGGGATAGTTCCTTACCTCATTGGTGTAATTGATGGAATAATCGCTATTCTTGGTGATGTAGTCCAAAATAGACGAAAGAGTTTTCTCCTTGAAGGAAACAGATAATTTTATCTCCCCCGTTTGTGCCAATACAGCAACTGGGTTGGACAAAGTTATCATCAAGCATCCTACTATGCATAGCAGATGCCAAGAACGGATGATGTTTTTGTGCATATCTCTTTCTGTTAAATTAATAAATACATTCTTTGATTTATGGGTGCAAAATAACAACTTTTTGGTGAAATATGCAAATTTTATGTAATTTATTTGTCGGAAAGTCCCAAATAAGGGCTTTTCTCTCCTTTCAATGTTATCATTCTTACTACAATAGTTGTGATTCCTATTTACGAAAACGGCACCGGTAAACAAGTCATTTAGGGGTGCTAAACAAGTCATTTACAGGAGGTAAACAAGTCATTTACGAGTGCTAAACAAGTCATTTCCAACCTCTCAATAAGTCGTTTCCCTATCGTAAACAAGTCATTTGTTCTTTTCAAACAAGTCATTTCTTTTTTCATCTTTTCGCTGTTTTATTTATTTTGGCTGCAAAGGTAGTAAAAAACAACTAAGCCATGTGTTCTGCGATATATCGCGATTTCTTTAAGGTTCATTAGCGGACTTTAACATAACTGCTTTGATGTTCTCAAGATTTAGCAGGTTTACTCAAAAGGAATAAAACATTACAAAATAAAATGGAGGTGACGGTGACACCTACTTTTCAACTTTATTTTTATGCATTGGAGACACTACCCTCCAATTTGGATGTCTCCCTCTGATTATCAATCTTTTATATATTTTCGCGCGGTAAGTCATAAAAAAAAGAGTATATAAAAGTGTCACCTGTCACCGTTTTCTGTCAAGCCCTTTATTGGAGCCAGTTTGTTGGGTGACACCAGTGACACGAGTTTTCACTGTTTTTGTGGATGGGTCTGTCACCCCTGTCACCCAACGATGTGCGGAAAATAGTGGACAAAATCATATTGTATTCTTGTTTGTTTGCCTATTTGTTTGCATGTTTGTCTCATCAAAATGAGGAAAAAGTGCTCTTCTGACGTAATAAAATAGACGATGAAACGTTGTACTTAAAAGAACAATAAATTGTGATAATTATGAAGACAATTAAATCTTTTGTTGGATTAGCATTCGTACTGTTTGCATCCTTCTTTGTGGTATCCTGCAATGATGATGTAGAAGAAACATTAGAGCAACAATGGGCTTCGGTATTGGATAATCATGGCTGCAACTACGACTATAGTGACGATGGAAAATGTTTTGGTGATGGTGGCGGTATCAGCAAAGACAACTTTGACAAAGTGATTGTTGGTCATGGCTGGAAGCACTACGGCACATGGGAAATAGACAAGTATGGCAAAAGACTGCCTCTCGAATATTATCACAACATAATTGGTGTATCTCCAGATAATTACTATTTTGATAGCAACACTAAATTAACTATTTACTATCGTTCAAATACGGCTGGAAGTGCTATAAAGAAGAGTGAAGTAGCTTATACTTTCAATCGTAAATACAAAGGAACGTCACGCACAGTCCTATTGCTTGACAATAAAAAATATATTCAAATCACTGGCTGGACAAGGGGTGAGCAACCTACTTTCTGCATGGTTCACCCATTGGGAGTAAAATCCAATGGAGAAACCCTCTATGGCGTTTCCATCTATGTACAAATGACTGATACAGAATTGAAATCAATGCAGGAGAGTGTAAAATCCATTAATACATACAATTAATAAATACAATTATGAAAGCTACAAGAATCATCACAACAGTGCTTATTGTGCTTGCCTCACTTGCAGCCAATGCACAGGAAGGAGTATGGAACGGCGAACTAAACATAATGGGAACTAAGTTGCCTTTAGTATTCAACTTCTCTGGCGACGGCTGCACCATGGATTCGCCTTCGCAAGGTGCTAAAGGAATACCAGCCGAGAAGACTATTAAGGACGACGGTACAATAAAGGTTTCGGTTGCGATGATTGGAGCCGCATTTGAGGGAAAGATGGAGAATGGCGAAATTAAAGGTACATACACCCAAAATGGTTTCCCCATCCCTCTTACACTAAAGCCCGGCAAACTTGTAGTTAAACGTCCGCAAACTCCGGTTGCTCCGTTCCCATATAAGGAAGAGAACATAAGCTTCACAAATGCAGGATACACTTTCAACGGAACCCTCACCCTACCACAAAACTATTCTAAGCAGACTCCCGTAGTGCTGATGGTTACTGGTAGCGGACAGCAGAACCGTGACGAAGAACTATTTGACCATAAACCCTTTGCCGTAATTGCAGATGCATTAGCCCGTCAAGGCATTGCTTCCTTACGTTATGACGACCGTGGTTGGAATGATAAGAATATTGATTTCGGTCAATTCACAACAGCCGATTTCATCCAAGATGCCGCATCAGCCCTACCTTTATTACGCAAGCGTTTCAACAAGGTTGGAATACTCGGACATAGCGAGGGCGGCACAATAGCCATGATGCTTGCAGCTGAAGGCAAAGCTGACTTCATTGTGTCGCTCGCTGGCATGGCTATATCTGGTAAAGAAACTCTCGTGATGCAGAACCGCCAAGCTATGTCTGCCATAAATTTGCCTAAGGATATGGTTGATTCCTGCTGCGCTACCATTTCAAATATTCTCAACGAGATTGCAAATGGCAAGAAGACAAGTGAGATAACCATCGACGGAGTGCCAGACAACTTAAAGCCTATCCTGAAAAGATCATTAGAGCAAGCCGACTCGCCATACATACGCCATTTCATAACTATAGATGCTGGCAAGCAGTTGTCCAAGATTAAATGCCCAGTGTTGGCACTTAACGGCACAAAAGACACTCAAGTGGACTGCGCCGCCAATACAACTATACTTGAAACTGGACTCTCCAACTGCAAGCACACTATAAAGAAGATTGATGGTGTAAACCATCTGTTCCAACATTGCTCAACTGGCAGCGTTGTGGAATATCAGCAAATAGAAGAAACTATTGCTCCAGAAGTGCTGGAGACAATAACCAAGTGGATTAGCGAACTATAATAATTATTATAAGTGGGTCGGGCGAAGTGCGCTCGTGCCTTGGCGCCTATAATCTTCAAGTAGCCAATGCGCCCTTTTTCTTCATCATCAATCGCGACTTTTCTTTGGCCAGAACCTGCATATCCACTGCCACATCGTCTTCATCTACAATTTCTACGCCAGTCATTGTTTCTATCACATCTTCCATAGAAACTACGCCACGGAGACAACCGTATTCATCCACAATAATAGAGATGTGTTCGCGCTTTTCCAGCATCTTTTCCCATATCTGATATAGAGATTCATCTTCATTGAAAGAAAGAATCGGGCGCACCAACTCTGATAATCTGGTCTGGAACTTGTCGTCTGAAACCTCCTTGAGCACCATGTCTTTCAGGATATAGCCCACGATGTAGTCTTTGTTATTATCATATACAGGGATGCGTGAGAATTTCCACTCCTTCTGTTCGTAAAACTCCTTGATGGTTTGATTCACATTGGCAGATTCTACCACAATGGATGGAGTCATTACCTCTTTGGCCTTTACTCCAGCCAGGCGAATACAGCTTTTGATGATCTTACTTTCTGATTCACGGAAGATACCTTCTGTGGTTCCTACATCCACCATGGCTGACACTTCCTCGCGGCTCATGGTGGCCTGGTGGTTCTTAGGAGTAAATATCTTCGTGATAAGTTCTGAGAGCAGTACCAATGGATAGGTGATGAAAATGAGCACCCTGATAATCTTGGTAGATGACATGGCTAATGAGCGCCAATAGGATGCACCAATGGTTTTCGGGATGATTTCAGAAAGCACCAGAATCAGCAGGGTAAGAATAGCGGAAATGATACCGAAGTATTCTTCACCAAAGAGTTTGATAGATTCAGCACCTACACCAGCGGAACCGATGGTGTGGGCAATGGTATTGAGCGAAAGAATGGCACCCACAGGGCGATCTACGTTGTTCTTGTACTGTTTCATCAAAGAGGCTGTCTTGTTGCCTTGACTCTCCTTCATCGAGATAAACGACATTGGAGTTGATAATAACACAGCTTCCAGGACAGAGCATAAAAAGGATAGTGACAGAGCACCTAAAAAATATAAAATAATTAAACCCATGTAAATTTTAATTCGTTAATAATATGTTATCTGAAATGAGATAGATATTATTTCCGAAGATTACAATGAAGGATGTAATGGGGAACATTACATCTTTGGAGTTTATTTGATATATGTTTTGTTGTTGCAAATGTCATTATAATCATCATTGATTTCAATTTGTTGCAAATATAATGAAAATAATACGAAACTCCTCTTAAATTCTCGAAAATTAGATTGTTTTATATGATTTTTAGTAAATATTTGTTAGTTTTTCTAATAACATCTTTCATGGAGAAGAGGATGAGGGGAAGTCATAAATCTTGATACACTATCCGATGAGAAAGCATTTCCTCAAAGAAAGTATATTTATCAAATCTAACGATGCGCATTTATAAGGTCTCAAGATGCGCTTCGTTAGGGTTTAATGATGCGCTTTATTAAGGTCTCATGATGCGCATCGTTAAGTGTTAATAAAGCGCTTCTTTAAGTTGCAAAGAAACGCTTCTTTATCTGTCTAAAAATTTCATTAAATTAGCTTTCATTTTTTCCGTTTCTGACCCACTTTTATTTTTCCCTGCCCACGGAAAAATTCTTGCGTGGGCAGGGAGAAAAAATTACCCCAGCAGATAAGGATAATTTAAAGAGTATTTGGGGGAATGAGAGTGTCATCGAAAAAGAGTATAATTTAACTCTTCTTGTAGGAAAATAGAGATAGAAAAAGGGTGCGTCATAAATTCATGACACACCCTCTTAAATTTTTTATTTGTTTTCGTATGTAACAACAAAATTACTTCTTCTTATAAGTAACAACTACCTTGTTGGAGAAGATTGACTGAGCGCTGGAAATAACATTACCTGTGGTCTGCATGGTCAATGTGTTGTTCGTAAAAGAACTCTCGATACCTGCAGTAACTGAGGTTTCTGCGCCACTTTCATCCATCTCTGCTGCAATCAGCTGACTTGGCACATAGGTAGATACCTTCACGTTGCGGTTGAGAAGGAAGCCCAGGAACAAATCTTCACGTGTCTGCATCCAGCCGAAAGCATTCAGCAGATAAAGAGGCTCAATGGTGTTAGGACAAGTACGGATGCTCTTGTCTGTTGCCAACCCGTTGGCCAAGCTCATGGTATAAGCAGACAAGTTGCCATCTGTATAGGTGTTCAGAAGATTTGCATCATCATTATCTGCTGCACCATTCTTCTTTACACTTACAAGATAACCGTTTGCATCGTAATTCCAGGTATAAGCAACTGCATCACCATACATATCGTAACCTGTGCTGCTGATGATGCGACCCTGATCATCAATAGTATATGCGATTGGCTGATCATACAAATTTTTAGTTGTGATAGTCTTACCACTATATTCGAAAGCCCACTCTACGGCACCATTAGAAGAAATCGCCTTTAAAGAACCGTCTTCATTGTAAGCAAAGTTCAAAATCAGTTTGCCTTCTTCAAGACCCAACATTGGAGCATACATGGTGAGCATCGCATTATCAGTAATAGTGATACTCTCTACCTGGCGCTGCTGGTATGCATATACCTTACCCAATTCCCATGTTGAATTGCCACGAACCAGAGATACTGCATACTCGCCTTCTGTCAAATCAGCAGGAACGGTGAACTTCACGCCATCTGTTGTAACAGTAGCATCGATGGTCTTGTCACCAACAACAATCTTATCGCCCTGAGCAAAACCGATACCGGCGATAGTTACCTCCTGACCAATGGCCATGTCGGCAGGCAAAGAAAGGGTAGAGATAGGATTGTCAGCTGCAAGAAGATTCATGCTGCCCAAGGTGAAGCTGTCATTAGCCACCTTCAAAACTACATTTACCTTACCAGGAGTCATGGTGTAAGGGATGGTGAATGTTGCACCATTAGAAGTCATCTTGGCATTAGCATTTACCTCTGCGCCTTGCTCAGGCTGAAGATAAATAGTCTGACCAGAAGCGAAACCATTTCCCTGAACAGTTACTTCGGAACCAATTTTTGCAGAAGATGGAACCACCTGATTGCTCACTGGGTTGCTTGGACCATCGTCGTCTGACGAACATGCTGAGAATGTGATGATGGCACAAAGCATCAGCATCATTGAAATCAATTTTTTCATAATCGTTGGTTTTAATTAATGTATATAATATTATTAAACTCTTTTTTTAACTACAAACCTGGCTGACTGTTCAGAATCTTCTCTGTATCTTCGCTGGATGGTCTTGTCATGTCAGGATTGACAATTCTTCCATTAGGATCGAGGAGAATGAAGCGAGGAATACCGCTGATGCGATAGTCGCTCTGGAACTTGGTGCCTTTGCCGATGTAAAGTTGGGTGCCACTCAGAGCACCGCTCTTCACGCGATCAGCCCACTTTGCCTTGTCCTGATCTATAGAAAGACCTACGAACACAATGTTTCTGCCCTTGTACTTTTCCTCCAACTTCTTGAGGAATGGCAACTCCTTCTGGCAAGGACCACACCAGGTGGCCCACATATCTATATATACATACTTGCCACGGAAATCGCGGAGCGTCATCTCCTTACCGTTCACATCCACACCCTTAAACATTGGTGATGGACGACCCACGGCAGCCTTGTCCCATTTGGCACAAGCCTGCTTGAAGATGGCATTGAGGCGAGGTGAGGTAACGTAGGTATAATAGAGGTTCTGAAGATCGGTGATGTTCTCCACACCATTTCCCTCTACGTAGGTGAATGCCAGGAAGTGAATCAGTGACTCGCGAACCTTATCACTCTGGATGTTCTCGCCGATATAACTCATCTCTGCCAATACCTTTGGATAATACTGGCGGATGTCCTTGCCAGCCTCGTCGAAGATATGAGCCGTCTCAATCATAAAGTTGCGGTATTCATCGATGTCGGCAAGATCTTCATCCTCCTTCACATACTGGCGGATGGCATCGTAATACTCCTTGCCCAGTACCATTGTAGTGTCCTGAGTGAGGTATGTATGACTTACAGGATACATCAGCATCATGTTGGCATAGAAATAAGTGATTCTGCCTTCCTCCATCTTCAGGAACTTATCATTGGCTGCAAACTTGCGTGCCTTCAACAGGCGCTTCATCGAAGCCATCTTCTTATCCACAGCTGCCTTGAACTCGCTCCATGGTTGGGCATAAGCTTCATTAGGAAGAGCCGTCAACTGAATCTTGTTCAGGTAATCAACAGCCTTCTCGTTGCCGCCTTTTACAGTGAAGGTGTTGTCGAAATCATGGGCATCGAAGGAAATGTTCATCTCGTCGCCCTTCTGGAGATAGACTACTTTGAACTTCTCGCCATAATATACATTGGCATAGAGTGCATCCATGCCGTCGAGCTGTACTGTGGCTTTGCCGTCGGTGAGTGCAAACTCGTTGACACTCATGTGGTAAACCAATACCACATTGGTCAATACCGGATTCTTGACATCAAACTTCACCGTAATGCCATCAGCGGCATGCATGTTCACTGCTGCAAACAGGAACAGAAGCAATGACAATATCTTATTCTTCATTTTCATTTTGTTTTAAAATTTTCTTTCTGTTGAAAGCATCTTATATATAATAAGGTGTAATTAGTTGGTACGCTCGCGATAGGTAGCATCCACAATCTTGCCGAAGCCTGAATAGCTGGTAGGGATTACCTTAGAGAAGTCGCCCTCTGAACTCATGCCGTTGTAGATGCGGAGTGTGCCGGAACCCTTACTGCTCTCTGTGCCCACGATAAGATCGTAATCATTGGCTGATGCGGAATTCTGATAGAAGTTGAACTTCATCATAGTGATGGTCTCGCCGCTGAAGCTAAACTGGCGCTCTGCCTTCAATGGCTTCTCTGAGAGATTCACACGATAAACCGTGCCGCCCACGGCATAATACATATAGTTCTTCAGCGAACTGAAGGCGAAGCAGGTAGCCTTGGCGATGTCGGTACAGTCGCTCAGGTCGCCATAGTATGCCTTGCCCAGTGCGAATGTGCAGTCGGCATAACAGAGCATATCGCCCAGCTGGATGCCATACACTTCATATTTCTTTCCGCTGTGGAGTATGGTATAGGTGACGCCCATCATTGCATTTCCTGGGTCATACTTAGTATTCTCCATATAAACGAAGTCCATACCGGTAGGGTATTCCGAAAAGGCATTTCCCGTTACCATCTCAGAACCCTTATAGCCCGTAGCAATCTCTTCCATCTCTTTCATGGTGTGATAAGAGGCGTCTGAAAGCGACAATCCTGGCAGGAACGGACAGCAGGACATGAAGCACTTGTTTACATTATCATAAAGTAGATAGATGGATGCATAAGAGGCGGCTCCGATGTTGGCTCCCACGGCAGGGGCAAGTACCGGCTGTTTGTTGACAGCAGCAAAGAGTCCCTGGATTCCCATGTTGGAAGCAGAGTAGGCATAACCATCACTTACAATCATTCTCATCATGCCGCTCTGGTCGCATACCATGCTTTGAGGATGCAGATCCTGCTGCTTCGCCACCTCGTACTTGAAGGCATAGTCTTTCTGCCACATGAAACTGTTTTTTGAAAGACGGGTAGCGCCATCGGCTGTAAAGAGATAGAATGGAGAGTCAGTATATCCGCTATTGGGTGCATACTGGATGCGATAAGGATGATTCAGCTCTGGCATTCCGGTAGTCTTGAGGACATCGAAATAGGTTTGACCAGTAATCTTTGAAACGATGTCGAGACGGGTCTTGCCATCTACATCGCAAAGCACCATCCAACCCTCTGATGTAGTGTCACTCACGGTAAGCTTGTAGCTCTGTCGCCAGAACAGACCGGTGTTCTTCTCTGTGGCGGTGAAATAGAGGATATATTCTCCTGCAGGAAGTGTCATTTCCTGTAAGAGATGTTTTTCGTTGCTGAGTACCGTTACCTCATTATCGCCCGACTTGTTGATTACCTTCCATTCATAGTTGTAGGCATCCAGGTCGGTGATGTTATCGCCCAGATTTGGATCGAGGTCGATGTTGGCATGGGTGAGCACTGAGATGTTCTCTGGCACGCCCGTAATAGTAGGCTCGTTCAAGCTGTGATAGTCGTAGTTGCCCTCGTCTTGCGAGCAACCAGCGAACATGGTAGCCATCATCAGAGCCATTGCCCATATTTTATAATTTCTCATAATTCTTAATGTTTTTCTTTTAATTTCTCCTTTGAGAGTGAATGTCTTCCCATGGCTTTACTCACCATAGAATGCTAAAGCATTGCCCTGTGCATCGAAGGCATCGGCATCGTAGGTCTTGCCACTGTTGCGAAGTTTCTGCTGCTCCTTCACATAGCTTTGCATTTCAGAACTTACATAGCTCTGCATGGCAAGTGTCATCTTCGATTCATCGTTGAAATCGCCTGGGTCGAGTTCCAGTACCTTGCAGGCCAGTTCAAACTTCTGCTGAGTGAAGTCACCGAGCAAATCAGTTTTCCATGCCTTTGGTGCTGTGGTAAACTGGTCGGAGAAGATAATCTCGTAAGACAGGGTGGTCACCACGTCGCCATTAGCTGTGGTTTCCTCTGTCACGGGCAGGGTGAAGAATGCATTTGGCTGTAAACTTACCTGGATGTGCTTCTGCTGCGATTTCAGAATGGCAGTACGCTTCAGGGTAATCATATACTCCAAGGTTGTTTCGCCTGCTGGCAACTCAGCCTTCTCTGGAAGAATATAATCCACGCCTTCCTGTGCATCCTCCGAACTTACTGTCAGGGCAATCTCGCGAGGCTGGTCGGAAGGTCTGCCCACCAACTGAATCTTCACCGGCACCTGCATTTCGTCGCCTTTTTCATAAACGAAGGTCACGTTAGTCTTATCTTGCAGGATATTGGTATTGGTGCGATTGTTGAGATAAACGCCATTGATATCCTGGAATACATCCGGCTCCTGCTCACTGCATGAACCGAATGCGATGACCATCATCGCCCCAATTAAGAGGTTTTTTATCTGATATTTCATATAATTTCGTATGTTAAATTAATCTGGAAAACTCCTAATTATTAACGCTTGATTTTGAACTTTTTAATCTTAATTTTTGATCAGTTCTCAGTCTCGGAATCTGGCAATGGAACCACGAAGATCAAGTCGCTTGCCTTTGGATTCTTGTTCTTGTTAGAAGAGGTGATGATGTCGCAGTTCAATCGCTTGTAGAGATAGAACAACTGTCCCTCGCCATACAACTCTCTGATATACTCATACTTCAGCAAGTCTGGAGTCAGGGTCTGCAGGTTTGCTACACCACGGTTTCTGCGCAGGGCATTCACATACTGCAAGCCGTTAGCCAGATTGTCGCTCTGACTCTCTGCAGCAATCAGGAACATCTCGCCCAATCTTACCATCGGAATCATCGTGTTCTGAATGCTTCCGTTGGCCACCATGTCACTATACTTGTAGAAATATCGGTTGCTTCCCGTAGCTATCCAGTTGGCACGATAGCGGTAGTCGTCTTGATAGCCGCCAGTTGTCGCAGCTCCGCCATATACGATATTGCTCATCAGGTTGTCATCCATGCGGAATACATAGTTTGGCAGACGGGATGGATCGTAGAAATTCTTGTGGATGTTTCCACGACTGGTATTGGTCAGGGCGAAGAGTACTTCCGACGAGAATATGCGGTCTGGATCGGCTGGAGAACCGGTTACAAGACTCTTATCTACAAATGGGAAGATGCCCTGGTCGGCTGTCTTAATGACATCGGTGGCATACTTGAACGCATCGGGCTTGTCGCCCATGTAGAGATATACACGAGCCAGGAGTGCTTCCACTGCATAATAATTCAGGCGAAGTGCACGATAGCGCATAAAGTTGCTGGTGCCGTCCTGCGAACCGCTCATCAGGGTTCCTTCTGTCTTCACTGGGTCGTTGGCGAGCAGGGTGCGTGCTTCTTCCAAATCAGCTGTCACCTTCTCTGCCACCTCTTTGGCGGTAAGGATAGGTTCAGGCGAATTGGTCTGCTTATTATAATAAGGTATAGCCTTCTTATCACTGTCCTTGGAATAAACCGGACCGAAAAGGCGCAGCATGTCGAAATGAAGCATGGCGCGCAAAGCCAATGCCTCGCCCTTGACAACGTAATAGTTGCCACCGCTGAAGAGGTTCTGGTTGCCATCAATGGTCTCCAGAATCTTGTTGCAGTTGAGAATCAGGGCGTATGCCTTGTTCCAGGTCTGATCCAATCGGTTGCGCCAATATTCAGTAGCATACTGATAGGACGCCAGGTCCTTGTAGTTGCCCCATACACTGTTGTCGCTGCCGATGGTGTAGGCACCGCCCATCACCTCGATCATCTCTACCGAGAGAGACTGACCGTAGAGCGCAGTACTGTTCAGATCGATATAAATGCCATTGAGCATTTTCTGATAGCCTTCCTCAGACTTGAGAAGTTCGCCCTCCGAAATCTGGTCGTAAGGTTTTACCTCCAACCAGTTGTCACACGAAACCATCAGCGTGCTGCAGGCTATAATCATTGAATATATTATCTTTTTCATTTCTTGCTTTTTAGAATGTTGCACCTATAGAGAATGACACGGTACGGGCAAACGGATAGTCGATGCCTCGCTCTGCCTTCACGGTTGACCAACGGAAGATGTCGTTCATGTTGGCCTGAACGGAAAGGGCTTGCATGCCAAATTTCTTGGCGATGTTGAGTGGAAACTCGTAACCTAAGTTGATTGACTCGCAGGTGAGGGTGTTCTCATCCATCACGAAGCGGGATGACTTGTCGGTCTTCTGCACCATAGAGATGCCCTTGAACTGTGCATTGCGGTTGTTGATGCTCCAGCGGTCGTAGAGGGCACGGCGGTCCTGGTTGTTATATACATCAGCTGTTCCGATGTTCTCCACCTTGTCGAAGAGCGAACTGTTGAAGAGCTGGCCGCCATACTGATAGCGGAAGTAGCAGCTGAATGAGAATCCCTTATAATAGAAGGTGGTTCCCAACAGACCCTCTACGTCTGGTTCGGTATCACCGCATACCACCTCGTCGTTGGCATCATAGGTGAACGAATAGGTTCCGTCGCGCTTGATGAAGAGCTCCTTACCTGTGGCTGGATCGATGCCCGCAGAACGCACTGCCCAGATGGCGGTAGGACTTCCACCGTCATAATAGCGGGTGGTGTTGTGAAGACCCGTCTTTCCGCTCTCATTCAAAGCACTGAAGGCATTGCCGATGTTGGCATACTTCGACTTGGAATGAGTGGCGCTCACGGAGATGTTCCAGTTGATGCGCTCGTGTGGCATGTAGATAGGAGAGAACTTAACGGTGGCTTCCCAACCGTTGGTTTTCTGCTTACCGGCATTCAGAGCCTCGCTGGTTACGCCCATAGAACCTGGGGTCGTAATGATGGCGAGCAATGGGTCGGTGTTCTTGATATAGTAATCAAGCGTCAGGTTCAGACGGTTGCCCAAGGTGGTGATATCAGCTCCAATGTTGTAGTTGATGGTTTCCTGCCAAGCCAGGTCGTTATTACCCAAGCCATTGATGATGACACCGGTACCGAATACGTTAGTCATCAGACTATTGAACATATAGGTGGTGTAAGCCTGATAAGCCGAGAAGTTCTGGTTACCTGGGTTACCCACAGAGGCACGCAGCTTCAGCATCTGGAAGATATCATTCTCCTGCATCCACTTCTCATTGTGGATATTCCAACCCAGACCCACAGACCAGGTGGTGCGGAAACGGTTGTCGGTGCCAAACATAGAGGCGCCGTCGTTACGCAGGTTGAAATCCAGCAGATAGCGGTTGTCGTAAGCATATCCGCCGTTCAGATAGAAACTGGATGCATGCTTGATGTTCTCACGGTAACTCGGCTTGCCACCAGTAGGGTAGTTGTTGGCAAAGGATGGAGCGTCAAACTGGTCGTCCGTAAAACCTGTAGCCGAATAGCCATTAGTCTTGCTGCTGGTATTGCTGAAGTTGAATCCCAAAACGGCGTTAATCTGATGCTTTTCGGCTATCAGTTTACCATAAGTTGCAGAAAGGTCTCCTTCGTAATAGAGATATTTCTGCAGGCTGTGCTTGAACAGTCCCTTCTGGGTTGCTTCCTTGTCATCGAAGTCGGTATGTTCTGGTGAGAGGCGATGGTCCTGGGTATCATCATACTTGGTAATACCAAACTTGCCACGCACACGGAGGTCATCTGTGGCAAACCACTCGGCGATGAAATTGTTGGTAAAGCCGAAGCGTTGTCCCTTGTCATAATTGTTGAGATGGGCATTCCAGAGAGGGTTTGATACAGGATAGTCGTTCAATCCTTCTTCCGGATAATAGAGATATTTGTTGATCTTGCCATTTTCCCCATATTTCTTGTAATAAGGGTTAGCCTGGGCATATTCAGCGAAACTTACCGTAGGATTGTTGGTCTCCAGATAGTCGATGGAGAGTTTGTTGCTAAACTGGAATTTGCCTGTACGGTAGATCAGGTCGAGGTTACCGCCCAAAGTCTGTCGGTCGGAACCCTTCATCACACCGTTCACTTTTCCGTAGTTCAATCCAATGCCATATCTCACGTTACCTTCTCCACCCTCAGCATATACATTGTGCTTGTGGGTAAAACCGGTGCGCAGCGGCACACTGAGCCAATAGGTATTCACACCCTGCTCGATGTCGCGGAGACGGGAATTGTAGAGATTATCCAGTTTAATCTGGTTGAAAGGATCGTTGGTATTGTCCTTATATACACCAGCTAATTTCTCAAACTCCAATTTCTCACGAGCGTTCATCAAGTTGTAATCAGAGAGGTCGGCAAAGTCCATGCTGTAGTCTCCCTTGTAGGAAATCTGCAGTTTACCCTTAACAGGCGCCTTGGTCTCGATGACTACCACGCCATTTGCAGCCTTGGAACCATAGATGGCAGTAGATGCAGCGTCCTTGAGCAGAGTAACTGAGGCTACTCTGTTCATATTGAGGTTCATCACGGTTTCCAGAGTTGTCTCGAAACCATCGAGGATAAAGAGAGGCTGATTAGGGTCAGAACCATATTCCTCTTTCAGACCAGCTACACTCGACTTACCACGGATTTCCACATCTGGCATCTTGTTAGGGTTGGAACCGGAGAGGGCATTATCCATGATTTTGAAAGAAGGGTCAAGGGTCTTCAAGCTCTGGAGCACGTTCTGTGCACCCACGCTCTTGAGTTCATCGCCCTTGAAAGTAGCAGAAGAACCGGTGAAACTCTCCTTCTTACGGCGATAGACACCAGTGACCACCACGTCTTTGATGTTCTGAGCTTCCGACTTCAACATGATTTTGGCAAAGTCGGCTTGGTTGTTACCCGTATATCGAATGACTGTTTTCTTATAACCGATAAAAGACAGTACGATGTTGCATTCCTTGTTGACTGGCAAGGAGAAATGTCCATCGATATCCGTTGTTACAGCGTTTGTAGTACCTTCGATGGCCACAGTAACACCAATCATCGGTTCATGGTCACCGCCATCAAACACCTTACCCTCAACAAATCCTTGCTTCACAGCGATCTCTGTTTGTGGAGTTGTTTCTCCATTTACATTCTGTGCGGATGCAGACTGAAAGAATGGAGGGGTAAGACAACAACTCAGCAAAATCCAGTGGCAAGCGCATGGAGTTAAATTGTTTATTTGCATAAAGTTACAATCTAAATTGAGTATTCTCGTATTAATATTATATTTCTTTGCAAAGATAACACTTTTTTAGAGATCCTAAATTCCGCAGCATTTTAGTTTAACTTATTTTATAA
>NZ_QTXV01000056.1:0-3458 GCF_003461825.1 Prevotella sp. AM42-24
AGTATTTTTCCGAAAAATTCTGCTAAAATCTTCTGAATAGCTTAAAATGAGCGATTTATGAGTGTCTTTACTCAATAGAGGTAATGACTTGGCAATAGTTTTAACTTCTACATTCTACATAAGTTTGCCTTGCTTGCCAAACAACTCTTTTCGGATGCAAAGTTAAACCTAAAATCTGAAAAACGACACTTTTTGCTTTGTTTTTATAGATTATTAATTTTGGGTTGGAAGTGTGCTTATTCCAAATGTAGCAACACATTGTCTATGCAGCATAGATAAATTTCATATACGGCATTAAAAGTAAGAGAAATGTTAAATGTCGTCCTCATTCCTACAATACAAAGCAAAACGTTCTCGTTTATGGATTTTTTTTCGTACTTTTGAAAGTTATAGAAAGAGAATGTAGATTAGAAAGGTAAAATATGGACAATAAAGTATTCCTTTTAGGATTATTTCTGCTTTCAGTTGCTAACGTGAAAGCTCAAACTCAGACGCAGAATGATTCGCTCACAATGGAGAACATGATGCACAACCTTCCCGAAATAATGGTCAAAGGTTCGCGCCCTATCGTCAAGGCTGAGCGAGGTATGTTATCCTATAACATGCCGTTACTCATGAAGCAACTACCTGCCGACAATGCCTATGAGGCTCTCACACGTATTCCTGGTGTTAGTGATACCGATGGTGGCATCAAGTTTTCCGGAAACGAGGTGACGCTTATCATCAACGGACAGGCGACCACTTTAACGCAAGAACAGCTTGCAGACAGATTGAAAGCGATGCCTGCTGCACAGTTGGCTAAAGCAGAGGTGATGCTTGCTGCTCCTGCACGTTATCATGTTCGTGGCATGGCTATAAATATCGTCACGAAAGATTATGCAGGGAAAAATCAGTTGTCGGGACAGATAAATGGAGGATTACAGCAAAACAAATATTCCAGAGAGTTTGGAGATTTCTATCTTTCCATGCAGAGGGGCAAATTTGGAATGGATGCACAATATCAATTTATTGACGGCAATTCATATGGTGAATCTTCACGCATAGCCAACCATCCATTGGATAACGGGCGTATTCACTACAACGATGAAACGTGGCAGAAATCATTTGGTATTGCTCATGACTACCGACTTGGTATGAATTATGCATTTAGCAAGAACCATCGACTTGACATTGCCTATACGGGAAAATGGCAAAAGTCTTGCTCCAACAATCACACTACAGGTTCAAGTGTAAGCGGAATGCATTACGACACTCATGTGTATCTGCACAATGTTGATGTAAACTACTCACTTCCTTTTGGACTTAACATTAGTGGTTCGTACACTAACTATCGTACCCCTCAACAACAAAAACTTGACGGTACGATGTATGCAGATGAAAATACGACAGAAACGGAACGCAACCTTACAAGTGGCAGTGAACAGACTATCAGCAAATGGATGTTCGCAGCCGACCAAAACCATTCTTTTACACATGGTTGGGGATTGTCGTATGGTGTAAAGGGACAATTCACAAGCAACAAGAGTTATCAGAACACCATCGACAAAGAGGGTAACATTCTGCCTAATGCAACAAGCAGTGTGGACATCAACGAACGTATTTGGAATATATACGCAGGTTTCAGCAAACAGATAAACAAGGCAATTAGTCTTGAAGTATCCGCAGCAGCCGAACAATACCATTCACCGATATGGGACAAATGGCGCATATATCCGTCACTCAATGCCCTGTGGAATATCAACGAGAACCATTTACTCAACTTGTCATTCAGTTCCAATTCTGAATTTCCGAGCTATTGGTCAACAATGAGCAGTGTATTTTACTCATCGGCATATACCGAGATACATGGCAATCCTGATTTGAAACCATACTCTTATTACAATGTCAACCTTATGTGGCAGATTAAAAGACGTTATACGCTGATGGCTTTTGCAAGTCTGAAACCTGATTATTCTGTGCAGTTACCGTACCAACCAACAGACCGTATGGCGGTAATATTGAAGGAAACCAACTTCAACTATGAGAATAGCTTTGGATTGCAAGCCTCTGCAATATTCAGTGCTGGCAAATGGCTCAACGGTAATGTGTTTGCTGTAGGAATCTATAAACATGCCAAAAGTGACCATTTCTTCGATTTGCCATTCAACCGCAAGAAGCTGACGGCAGCACTTGGAGGTACTGCATCTATAAAACTTTGCAGCACACAAGACTTACGCCTTATACTCAACCCTTTCTTTCAGTCAAAAGTAATACAAGGTGTTTATGATGTAAGTCCTATCTTTAGAATGAATGCCAAGTTACAATGGACTTCACATGATGGGAAATGGGGATTGCGCATAAATGGCAGCAACATCTTCAACAACAAGGCAGACACTCGTTCCGTACAAGGTAATCAAGATTACCGTATGAAAATTAACAACAATTGGGCTACTGCTACTTTTGCTGTTATTTATAAGTTCGGTGGCTATAAAGAAAAAAAAGTAAAAGCAGTTGATACATCAAGAATGGGACACTAAGCCGCATGATATGAAACAAAAACTAATTGGTAGAATTAGCATGGATAACATCCATGAGCTATGCTTTCTCACCCAAGGCGAAGAGAACAATCACCGAAAGGAAGAACTCTATCGGCTCACTTTCGATGAGGACAACCGAGTAGCATTCAATGCACTGCATGTTCTATCAAATTTCGACTTAGCCAATAATGAGTGGCTTTATTGCAAACATGACGAGCTGATTGACCGAGTGATGAAGGAAGAGCATGTTGGGAAACGCCGTCTAATGCTCAATCTTCTCTTACGCCAACCGTTTGAAGAAGAATTCCTCCGCTCGGATTTCATAGACTTCTGTGTAAGCAAGATTACCGCTTGCGCTCAACCCTATGCTATACGAGCCTATTGCATGAAGCTTGCTTATGGGCAAATGAAGTATTATCCCGAACTTCTCAGCGAGTTAAAGATGGCATTGGACATGTTGGAACAAGAGACCCTATCCCCAGGATTAGCTTCCGCAAAAAGGCAGATATTGATGAAAATAAAAAGGAAGCATTCTTTGTCTTAATGTAGCATTTCCGCAAAGAATAGTCTTGTTTCTGTATGTTTGCCATTCGATATACTGCTTACAGTTGGTACACTCACTTTCTGCGACCATCGGGAGCAAAATTTCTCCGCCCTCATGGTGGAGCGAGGAGTTTTGGGGTTTCCAAAACATAACCTCGCTCCCTCCTCTAAGAACAAAAGACGAGATATTTGCCTTTCGGCTTTCCATGCCCAAGGTTGCAGACCTTAATTCTCTCAATTTACGCCAAACATCAAAGCTGCCACATTGAAAGAACAAGGTCACAGACACAAGCTACTTTGTACATGGAGTTTGCAAAGGAAAAGGTGATATTTTCAGTGTGAAACTTGCCAAGTGTTTCAGTTGTGTGTTGTTGATTTCCTTTGTGAACTATGCCGAGT
>NZ_QTXV01000056.1:3468-18461 GCF_003461825.1 Prevotella sp. AM42-24
TTCCTTTGTGAACTATGCCGAGTATGTTATGTGTGCTGTGTGTCCTCGGTATAGTCTGCATAAATCTAATGCCATGCTAAAACACTGCGGAGGTTCGCCCAAGTGGCTGGAGGCGCAAAGCCTCCAAGGAACGTTGCTGCAACCATTTCGGAGAATAGAGCGGTTGCCAATTAATCCACAAGCACATTTTACAGCGTACCAAGTGAGGGCATGTAAAACGTTGAATTGTTGAAGATAGGTGTTATCTTTATGAGAACCAACCACTTATACCCTCAACAAACTCTCAACAAATAGCTCTACACAACAAATTACTGGGCAAAAAAGAAAGAAAGGAATGGTGTTCATGGTTTTCTCTTTTCAACATTATCTTTCTTTTGTTGAGAGATTTGTTGAGAATATGTTGAGCCGTAAATGCCTGATGTTCAATACTTCTTTCATCATATTCAACAATTCAACAAAAATAAGGGGTGTTTTGTCCGTCATTTTTATGAACAGAACTCATCCCCCTACAAGTAAGAATGTCATGCTTATGCTTCAGTACTTATTCACGACAGTACGACAGCGCCAAGCCAACAAACAAGCAAGAGGACATTCAACTAAAGGCGGTTGTTCCTCCACTGAATTGTAGGACAATGACACTACTTTTCTCTTTTGCCCCGTACAACTTCTTCATGATGGTGTCCCGAAACCGAACAGCACCATAAGAGCCTATACGGAAACAAAGGGCAACAACCATCGGGAAACCATACATCGTTTGCCAAATGCCCTTGGAGGTTTCCTGTTTCTGTTGTACCTCCGACATGGGCAACAAACCTTCCTCGTATATCGACCTTATCACAGCATGGAGTTTCGGGGCGGTGACATGGAGCATATCAACCAATTCACCCTCACTCATCCACAAGTCTTGCAAGTTGGACGGAATGGATAACATTCCATTTCCGTCCACGGTGATTACAGTCCTTTTCATGCCATTCCCCCCATTGTCGGCATATGCCCCTTGATTCGACTTTCAAAAGCTGATATGTCATGCTCCAATTTAGTACTTGTCACCTTTGCGTAAATTTGTGTTGTGGCGATGTCCGTATGTCCCAGTATCTTGCTTACACTCTCTATCGGCATACCGTAGTTTAAAGCCAAAACTGCGAACGAATGCCGGCTTACATGAAATGAAATTCGCTTCTTGATGCCACACATTTTTGCCACTTTCTTTATACGCTTGTTTACCATGTCAAGTGAGCCAATATTAAACAAGTGCATATCTTTTCTCAATGGCTTGTAACGTTCAATTATCTGTATGGCTGCATCTATCAGTTTAATTTTGAATGGTACGCCTGTCTTTTGACGCTGAGAAACTATCCATGGAGACCCACTTATAATGGCAACATTGTCCTCTGTAAGATTCTTGATGTCAACGAAAGAGATACCTGTCCAACAACCAAACATAAACAAGTCTCTCGCAAAAGCAAAGTTGGGATTTTCCAACTCTATTCCTGCCAATATGTCCAATTCTTCCTCTGTCAAGAACTCCCGCTCCTTGTGGTCTGGGTCAACGTGGTACATGGCAAACGGATTTCTCTGTATCTTGCCGTTGTAGTGTGCTGCCGTGACGATATGCTTCAATGGTATGGAGTATATCCAAATGGTAGATTGCGTGAGTCCAATGACATTCTTCAAATACAGACAAAAATCACGGATGAACTCCTCGGTAAGCTCATTCATGGACATATCGCTGCGCTTGTACTGAAATTTGATGAACTCGGCAACGTACTTTCTTACCGTCAGATACTTGCGGTAGGTTCGGACAGCTCGGTCTTTTCCCACGCGTTGGGCAAAGGCTGCGTTCTCCTTGTCAAAAGCTCTGAGTAATGTCTCATACTCCGTACCTATGCCTTGATATGCGTTTCTCACCATTTCAGCGGTAACGAACGCCTCACGGTCGGAAAGCCGTTGGTAATGCTTAGCGATTTGAGCCTTGATGTTATCAAGCGCAAAGTTCACCTCATTGGCTTCCTTGCTTCTGCCTTTGGCTCTGTTGCCCTTGGCATCCCATATCGCCTTGGTCACGCTCAGCTTGCAACTGAACTGTGCGATAGTTCCGTTGATTGTCACACGTCCCATGATAGGGACAATTCCGTTTCTCTCCTTGCTTCCGTTTACATAGAAGACTGTCTTGAATGTACTTCTCATAATTCCTTGCTTTTTGTTCTGTGCAAAATTAAATCATGAGAGTTGCATGGCAAATTCACAACCTGTGCAGAATTGAGAAGTAAAAACCGAAGCCGTTAAAAATGCTTATTAGAGAGTTTCTTTGAGGTAATGACTTGAAAGCGTTTCTACTTCTCAAATCCGCCATTTTCGCATTTCCTCACGAACATCACTTAAAGCCAACAACTGCCACAACCACTTGAAACTCAAAACAAAAGCCCAAATCTGCTATTTTTTGCTTTTTTAGTCATTCTTTTTCCGAAAAACCTTGTATTTCCAGCCTCGCCGCCCTTGAAAGGCACCTGAAACGAAACGACCGATGCGACAGGAAGACGCAAAAAAAATGTCGGAAAAGGGGGCGACAAAGAGGTGAAGAAACGAGAACTTCCCTTCAGCTCCTGGAACCGCAAATAAATTTAATTCAAGGCTATATGACAACAAACATCAACATAACACAGACTTGGTGGAGATTACTCTCCGCAGTCGGCTCAACCCTCATCACTTTGGTGGCTTGGTTGGGATATATGGCTCTCTGCATGGTCGGTGAAGTCATATTGGGAATTGTGAAGTTCATCTTCGGCATCATCATTTCCATTCTTTCTATGGTGGTACTGATTGGAACATTCATTTGGTTATTGACACAATTTAAAGTACAAGCGATATGAACAGAAGCATTGAAGCGATACCTACATGGTCACTCTGCTACATCATCAATGGCGATGCAAGCGGACTGACAGACGAGGAAATCCGTATGGTGGACGAAGCCATGCGCAAGAACAATATTGAGATAGTAAGTCCAAGATACAACGAGGACATGTGCACAGAACCTTACTTCTGCCATTATCCGTTCTTCGGACTGCCTACAGAAGTTGAGGACTGCGACATCATCTATCATGAGTAACAACCCCTTTAACAACATCAGATATGAACACTACAGAATATTTCAAGAGAACCATACAAGCCTATTTGGAGGAGCGTGCAATGGAGGACGAACTCTTTGCAGCCAAGTATGACAACCCCGACAAGAACATAGACGATTGCGTCACCTATATCCTTAATTGGGTACAGAAGAGCGGTTGCAACGGCTTTTGCGATGACGAGATATATGGGCAAGCCATCCACTACTACGAGGAGAAGGACATCGAGGTAGGAAAACCATTGAACTGCCAAGTGTCTGTTAACCACCACATCGAACTCACAGAGGAGGAGAAGGCACAGGCAAGACAGGAAGCCATCCGCCAATATCAGCAAGAGCAGATGAACAAGATGCGTAACCGAGATACCGCCAAGCGCACCTCACAGAGAACGGAAACAGAAGTACACCAACCATCATTATTCGACACGTTATGAAACCAAGAACGAAATATCAGAAGCAAGTCGTAACCTCAAACAAGGGGTTACGACCTATCAAGGGAGCGCAAATGCAATGGGCATTCCGTGAATGTCTTGACCACTATGCCTTTCAGTTGAAGCACGGACAGACCACTTGCATGGACTGCGGACACACTTGGACTACGGACGAGGATGCGGACAAATGTGTCTGCCCGAAGTGTAAGGCAAAGTTGGAAGTGCAGCACACCAAGCGACAGAAGGCAATGTCTTCTACCTATTTCAGCGTACTCACCGAGCGTAAGGGACTGCAACTTATGCGAGCATATCAGATGAAAGCATACTACCGCAAGGGACAAAAGGCAGACATCTATTGTTGGGAGGTGGCACGCTATTGGATGAACGAGAAAGGCAAGGTGGAGGTTATGGCACGCAAGCGCACAATGGGTATCTATATGGACACGTTCTGCTACGACTCCGACATTGAACTGCGCAGGGACAACACCACCTATCAGCATATTGCTTCATTTCCGGTATGCCCCGATATGAAAGTCATTCCTCAGATATGGCGCAACGGCTTTGACGGAGCGTTTCACGGCATCGAACCGCTTACATTGTTCAAGGCGATGCTGACAGACCACCGCATCGAAACGATGATGAAACAATGTCGTTACGGACACGTCCGCCACTTCATAGACCATCCACGGCACTTGGAAACTTGTTGGAATGCCTACAAGATAGCCAACCGCAACCATTACCTTATTACAGACATCGGCAAATGGGCGGACTACATCTGTATGTTGGTGGAAATGGGCAAGGACATCAGAAGTCCACATTACATTTGTCCCGACAACCTTGAAGCCGAGCACGACAGAATATCCGAGAAAATCAGAGCCAAGAAAGAAAAGGAACGCACCGAGGAGGAGATACGAAAGGCATTGAAGAACGAGGACAAGTTCAAGGAAATGAAGAGCCGTTTCTTCGGTTTGATGTTCACGGACGGCAATATCGTGGTGAGAATGCTTGAAAGCGTCAGGGAGCACGTTCTTGAGGGTAAGGCGA
Organism: Prevotella sp. AM42-24; assembly: GCF_003461825.1. Classification (NCBI taxonomy): domain Bacteria; kingdom Pseudomonadati; phylum Bacteroidota; class Bacteroidia; order Bacteroidales; family Prevotellaceae; genus Prevotella; species Prevotella sp. AM42-24. The sequence continues at coordinate 8,065 of NZ_QTXV01000056.1, forward strand.
TGCACCATTGCGTAGGTAGCGGTACAAACTACTCACTCAATCCCGACTGCATCATCTTCTCTGCAAGAATAGCCGAACAAAGAGTTGAGACCGTGGAGTTTTCACTCGAACAGATGAAAGTCGTACAATGCCACGGACTACAGAACAAGGACACCGAGCACCATGCCGACATCATAAACTTGGTGAACAGCAATGCAAGACTTATAGAGCAACGAATGGTTGCAACGACATGAAATCCATATCGGCGGAGCGATGAAAATTCGTTCCGCCACTTTCTTCATGAGCCGAGGAGCGGAAAGAAAGTGGCAAAGAACCGTTTTTTCCTTATCTGCGATGCTTGCAGAATAACAAAGGACAGCCCAAATCAAAAGGACTGTCCTTTATTCATAAATCGTTTTTTTCTTTTCCTTGGGAGATAGTCCCATCTGGCGATTGACACTTTTGCTTACTAATACGGCATGATGCCGTCCTGTGGATTCAGTGGCAAGCTGAGATTTTAGCCGTAGTCTTTCTTTTTCATTGGCGTACTCTTAATTTATTGTCAGAGGCGATACGACTTGAGACCTTCATCGAATGCAGCCTTGATTTCGGCTGCATAGGCATTGAAGTGTTCGTTGATGATGTTATCCACATAACTTGCAATGGAAATCTTTCCCTTGCCTACGATACTGACAAATTTAGTCACACGCTCATGAATGTCCTCGCTGATGCCAACATGTCTGCCATATCTTGCGGTAAAACCTGCATTTGCCATGAACTTACCGACATACTGCTCAGCACGCTCTTTCTCCATTCTGTCGATTGGCTCAAATTCACCCACATCATAATTCTCATATGCTGCATCTTCATCAAAACACTCCTCCTTGTCGGAAATAGTTGACGATGTACGGTCTTGAAATGTCTCTTCAAGACAAGCGTCAATCTGTTTCCCAGCTTCCTCCATTGTCTCTTCATAATTTCTCATGAAAGCCTCATACAACTCCTTGGCATCTGTCGAAGTGAGTTGTCCTTTACCACAGTTTTTTGTTTTGTCTGCCATAATCATTCTTTTAATTGTTATACAAATTCTCTGCTATTGAAATACTTGTTGACTATTGAAAATCCAACCTCAACAGTTTTTGTCAGATACCTGACATATGCAATTCCATCAACGCATCTATTTTGCGTTTAATAATCTTTGAGCGTTCTGCGATTTCAGCTTGTAGCTTTTCTCTGTCCATTTCCGAGAATGTTTTGACCACATGTGCAAATCTATCCTTTGTTGCATTGTTCTCTTCTGTTCTTTCCATAATTCTCCTTATTAAATTGTTATACAAAGTCGAGGATATTGAAGTCCTCTATACTGTCTGGCACCTTAAACTCTTTCTTTGGCTTGGAAATCTCTACAATCTTGTGAGTTTGCAAGTAGAAGGTGACGTAATCATGGATGTTCTTCTTGCACTCCTCGCTGTTCTCCATGAATTTCTCATAGAATTGGTTGCCATCCATCTCATGGAAAACCTTGCCTGCATGTCTTTTCTCCTTGTCCGTTGCTTTCGGTGCCTTGACGGTATTCACAGCTGCGTCAATGTCCTCAAAACTTGACCCTTTGGCTTGTGGCACATCGGCATCTTCCTCATTATCAGAATATTTCACACCAATATCTTCTATGCGAACATTCGTAAACACATCATCAAGCTGTTCGTCAGAAATCCGTGCCGTACTCTTTGGAGAATCGTCAAATGTCACGTCATTATCCGATACGGACATGGATTCTGTTTGTTTTTGTTCCGTTTCTTCTTTCTTCCGCAGTTGGGACACTTTGAAAAGACTTTTGCCTACAAGTGCCATCGGGTCGATAGGCGGTTTTTTCTCCTTTTCCTTGTCGTTCGCAACTTCAAGAAGCAACTTGTTGTAAAAATAGATAGTCCAAACATTGAATGCAGCCAAGACTATCAAGAATATAGTTTCCATTGTCATGCTTGTTCCTTTTTGTTACACATTCCAATCGTCAATCTCTTTTCTCAGCAAGCCGTTGATTTCTTCCTGGTTCTCTTCAAGATGTCTCTCAAGAATAAGGTCGATGTAACCACCGACTGTCAACTCATGCTTTGCGAGCACACTGACTATTCTTGAAATTCTCCTGTGTATCTCACGGCTGATATAAACGCATTGACGAGTCTTTATCTCGTTTCGCTTGAAGAATGCCGAATCGTAACTTTCCGAAGAAGCCTTGGGAGGCTTGCGTGAAATTGGCGACTTATCGGTCTGCGAGCATTGGGACTTCCAGGCAACCTCTTCTTTCTCTTCGGTATCTTTCACTTGGGATTGGGAAGCTCCGTCAAGAATGGATGCCGTTGTCGTGCCAATCTTGCTCTTGCCAATAGAGGCAATGAGCAGATTTTCATCTATTGCGTCAGTGTTGATTTTTCTGCTTACCATAGGCTCATGTCTTTATGATTTCACAAATCTCGTCGGACAACTCCTTGATGCCACTCCCTCGCAACAGGTTTGGGTCTGATGGAAAGATGGTGGAACGGAACACTGCCTTTCTGTTCTCCGACAGCTCTCTTCTGAAACGTTTGCTGTCTGGCAGTCGTGTGTTGAGAACCGAATAGTCGAGAGACTTGAACATACCTTCATATACATCATACAAACTCGTGCGTTCTCGTTTGTCAACCATTGTCCAAAAGAAAGCAAGTTTCTTGGTGACCGACCAACCCTGTGTCAAAAAGTTGTCGTGGAACAACTGCATGAAGCTCATTGCGCTTTCTACAACAAAGCGGTCTGCGCTGACGGGTACAAAGATGTAATCCATCTGAGACAAGGTCTTCATGACGCCCTCACTTTTGATAGTCCCTGGCATGTCAAAGAAGATGAAGTCAAGTTTAACCTCTGTTTCATTCAACACTGTCTCTGCGTCGTCAAGCGCATTGACAGCATTGCTTCTCGTTACGCTGAAGGACTTCTTGCCCAGCTTTTTGAAATGCTCACAGGCTTGCGCCTTGAAATAGTCGCTGCTTTTGATGAGTTCCAGTTCCTCGTCTCGCAGGTCTGCAAGGTTGTATTGTGGCTCGTCACAGTCTATGACCGCCACATTGTAACCCTTGACATTGTGAAAGTAGTTGGCTACAAGAGCCGTGATGGTGGACTTTCCTATTCCGCCTTTCTGTGTTGCGAACGCAACAAATCTTGTCTTACTCATATCGTTAACTTTTTAAATTGTTGATTACTCGTTTCTATGATTTCCTGCCAATTCAAAGATATGAACACTTTGATGTCCATGTCTATCGGTCATTGCTCCATTATGGAGACCTTGAACCATTGCAGTGCTTCATCATTTCCATACGACAGTACGACAGTGAATCAGTAAGTCTGTACGTCAGTGGAGCATCATGGATGCAAAGAGACGCTGCAATAGTGACAGACTTATTCGTTGCTGCAAATGCTTGTTTCATCATATTTTCAAATCATTGGTTCAATGTTTGGCTGCAAAATAACAACGAAATTTCCGAAAAACAATGGTTTTCAAATCCTGTGGCAGCATGTTGCCGATAGTTGCAGTGGTTGTCTGGGGTAGCATTGTTACAAGGGCGCATTTTTAGCCGTAATTTTGCACCCGAAAGGCAAAGCGATGGATAGCGCATCCATATCGTTCCGACAAGAACAAGGCTTGATGCTCCGCAAAGGACAGGATTTCCCGAACAACTTCCATTCGGGATGGGATAGCTTCTTACGAAGGCTAACTTCAATCCACCCTAAGCGGATTTTTATGTCCTCAAAGACATAGCAAGGTATGTTTTGAGTTACTCAAAACCTTTGGAGTTACTCTCCAAAGACCTTGCCCAGCCGGGTTGGTAGCCTCTCCGAAGTCGGACTCCCCATGTTCCAATCTGACGATAGTTAGCACTGTTCCATCATTGCCGTATGTACCACTTAATCCATTTTATATGAACACAGAAAGAAAACGAGGGGGACGAATCCCCAAGCTGAACCCGAAGTCGCACCATGTGATGCTTCGGTTCGACGATGACGAGTGGATGAAATTCCTCGTCATGTATGAGCAGACTGATGTGAAGGCGAAGGCTGTCTTTGCCAAGGCACGTATTTTCGGCGAGCCGTTCAAGGTGCTGCGCGAGGACAAGACATTGGTGGAATACTACACCAAGCTTTCTTCTTTTCACTCGCAGTACCGAATGATTGGCAACAACTACAACCAGGTTGTCAAGGAACTCCGTTGTCATTTCTCAGAGAAAAAGGCGATGGCTTTGCTCTATAAGCTGGAGAACTGCACCAGGGAACTGGTCTCTCTTACCCGTGAGATTGTTGAACTAACCCGTAAGTTTGAGGAAAGATGGTCGCAAAGATAAGTTTCGGAAGTTCATTGTATGGCGCCTTGGCATACAATGGTGAGAAGATTAACAAGGAAGAGGGAAAGCTCTTGGCTACAAACAAGATCTTCGATGATTGTTCGGGAAAGACGAGCATCGCCAATGCCTTGCGTGATTTCCAGCGATACCTTTCTCCACATATCAGAACAGAGAAGCCTGTCGTGCATATATCCTTGAATCCGCATCCCGATGATGTGCTGACGGATATGGACATGGAGAACATCGCCCGTGAATACTTGGAGCGCATGGGATATGGCAACCAGCCATACATGGTCTACAAGCATGAGGACATTGACCGTCATCACATGCACATCGTGACCATCCGAGTGGATGAAAACGGCAAGTGTTTGGATAGCCGATACAACTACCATAGGAGCAAGGCTATCACCCGTGACTTGGAGGAGAAGTACAATCTCCACAAGGCAGACCGCAAGCAACACCGATTCGACAATCCGCTCCGTAAGGTGGATGTAAGCCAAGGCAATGTGAAGAAGCAGGTTGCCAATACTGTGAAATCACTCTGCGCCACCTACAGGTTCCAGTCATTGGGCGAATACCGTGCACTTCTTTCCTTATATAATATATCCTTGGAGGAGGTCAGAGGCGAAGTTGGCGGTCGTGAGTATCATGGTTTTGTCTATTCTGCCACGGACGGACAGGGCAACAAAGTTGGAAATCCTTTCAAGGCTTCCAAGATAGATAAGTCTGTCGGTGCGGAGGCAATAGAAAAACGGTTCGTTTATTCTTCCAAGAAGTTCAAGGAGGACAAGAAACTCTCCGAGATGACCAAACATAGTGTGGAGGCAGTGTTGAAACAGACTTACCATAAGGATAAGTTCGTTGAACTGCTGAAAGCAAAGGGCATTGATGTTGTTTTCCGCCATACAGCTGACGGCCGTATCTACGGAGCAACATTCATTGACCACCGCACCCAAAGCGTGTTCAATGGTTCAAGGCTTGGAAAGAATCTTTCTGCCAATGCCATACAGGAGCACTTCACCTTACCTTACGAGAATGAGCAGCCGATACCACTTACCATCCCGAAGGAAGATGGCACAATGCCGGAACAGGAATATCATGGTTCTGGCTTGTTCGATGAATACGGCAGCGGTCTTGGACTTATGGCTGGAGGCGGTCCTTCAAATGAAGCACAGGAAGCTGCATTTGACAGGGAGTTGCGCAGAAAGAAGAAGAAACGAAAAGGGCGAAGTCTTTAATCGTGTTATCAAGGTTGACTTTCTTATGCAATGGAGAAAGTCAGCCTTCAATCAAAAACAATTTGTATAACTTCAAAACAGAAAAAACAATGGCACAAGAAGACGATTTGAGAGCATTGGGAAAAATCATGGATTTTCTCCGTGCCGTGAGTATAATTCTCGCTATTATGAATGTGTATTGGTATTGCTATGAGGCAATGCGCATGTGGGGAGTGACAATCGGGGTGGTTGACAGAATCCTTATCAACTTCAACAGAACAGGTGGTTTATTTCATTCTATCCTCTATACCAAGCTGTTTTCGCTTCTGCTCCTGGCACTCTCATGTCTGGGAACCAAGGGCGTGAAAGCGGAAAAGATGAGTTGGAACAGGATTTGGACGGTTCTTGCTGTTGGCTCCTGTCTGTTCTTCCTCAACTGGTGGTTATTGCTTCTGCCTATATCACATTTGGGCAATGCCACGCTGTACATTTTTACAATGACAGCGGGTTATATCTGCCTGTTGATGGGAGGACTCTGGATTAGCAGGCTCTTGAAACACAACCTCATGGAAGATGTCTTCAATAATGAGAACGAGAGTTTCATGCAGGAGACCAAACTCATGGTGAACGAGTATTCTGTCAATCTGCCTACACGTTTTTACTATAAGAAGAAGTGGAACAAAGGTTGGATTAACGTGGTCAATCCCTTCCGTGCCTCGATGGTGCTCGGCACGCCGGGTTCGGGTAAGTCTTACGCCATTGTGAACAACTATATCAAGCAGCAGATTGAGAAAGGCTTTGCCATGTATATCTACGACTATAAGTTCCCCGATTTGTCAGAGATAGCCTACAATCACCTGCTTCATCACTTGGATGCCTACAAGGTAAAACCTCAGTTTTATGTCATCAACTTCGATGATCCGAGAAAGTCGCATCGGTGCAATCCTATCAATCCCGCCTTTATGACGGATATATCGGATGCCTACGAGAGTGCCTATACTATTATGCTCAACCTTAACCGTTCGTGGATTCAGAAGCAGGGAGACTTCTTTGTGGAGTCGCCGATTATCTTGCTGGCTGCCATCATTTGGTTTCTGAAGATATATGAGAAAGGAAAGTACTGCACCTTTCCCCATGCTATCGAGTTTCTGAACCGTCCTTACGCACAGATATTCCCGATACTCACTTCTTACGATGAACTTGCCAACTATCTTTCTCCCTTTATGGACGCTTGGGAGGGAGGAGCGCAGGATCAGTTGCAGGGACAGATAGCCAGTGCCAAGATACCGCTTTCACGAATGATTTCACCAGCCCTTTATTGGGTGATGACGGGCGATGATTTTTCGCTTGACATCAATAATCCCAAGGAGCCGAAAGTGCTGGTTGTAGGTAACAATCCCGACCGCCAGAATATCTATTCGGCAGCACTTGGTCTGTATAATAGCCGTATCGTGAAGCTCATCAATAAGAAGAAGCAGCTCAAATCGTCTGTGATAATCGACGAGTTGCCGACTATCTACTTCCGTGGGTTGGATAACCTTATCGCCACAGCCCGAAGCAACAAGGTCGCCGTGTGCTTGGGTTTTCAGGACTTTTCGCAGCTTACCCGTGACTATGGCGACAAGGAGAGCAAGGTAATCCAGAACACTGTAGGCAATGTGTTTAGCGGTCAAGTTGTGGGCGAAACTGCCAAGACACTTAGCGAACGCTTCGGAAAGGTGCTACAGCAACGGCAGTCCATGACCATCAACCGCAACGACAAATCCACCTCCATTTCCACGCAAATGGATAGCCTTATCCCGGCAAGCAAGATTTCCAACCTCACACAAGGTATATTCGTGGGTGCGGTGTCCGATAACTTCGACGAACGCATCGACCAAAAGATTTTCCATGCGGAGATAGTGGTGGATAGCGTCAAGGTGTCGGCAGAAATGAAAGCATACCAGCCTATCCCAGTGATAGTGGAATTCAAAAACGAAGATGGCTCCGATAATCTCAAAGAGACTATCGAAGCCAACTATCGTAAGGTAAAACAAGAGATACTGACGCTGGTTGATTCGGAGATTCAAAGGATAAAAAACACCCCTGCCTTGTCCCATCTCATTCCAGACAAGTAGTGCAAACACGGATTGGGTATTGTGGTTGCGGTGTTATGATTACGGACCGTAGCTATACCCACAGGTAAATCCTTATGATAGCTGTTAGCACTGATAAACTGCGGCTGTAACAAATCGTTTTCGGTTCAGTCGTTTCAGGTGGATACGAAGTGTAAGATTGTGCCACTCGATATGGTTGGTAGAACGGAAAACGGTACGGTGTATTTTTCAGCTGATGAGATAACTGTATTTTTTCAGTTTATCGGTGTAAATCATTTTGGCTTTGGACAGAAAAAGACTTTGAAGCACAACAGACAGAGTACGGTTGGTACGTCTGCCCACTTTAAAAGCCACAACCTTGCGAGTTTCTCTATCCAAGGCGTACACTAACCAGCGCGGATGATTTTTTTACCGATAAAAATGCGCATCTCATCCACTTCGTAGGTCTTGCCTACAGAGGTAGGTGGCTGCTTGATATTGCTTACTATCTGCAAAATCTTCTTAAGCAAGGTGGTAATGAAATTCCCAATATTCGTGCCGTACTGCGAATACCCAATCCCTCTTTGGTCAGTTGAGTGATTTTGGTGTCAGAGTTAGGAAGATAGGCTTTGTATGTGTAGTCAGTAATAAAACGCTTCTGGCAATGTTTGCATCGGTAGCGTTGTTTACCTGTACTACTTTTACCACTTTTGATAATATTGTTTGAGTAGCAATGTGGACATTGAAGCTCGACTCCCAATCTGGAGCATAAAGTGCCGAAGCGTTCTCGTATATTCATTTTCTTTGTTTTGGGTTACAAATATAGCAAAAGGCAGAGAATCTTTCCCTGCCTTTACGCCTAATCTTTTAAAAATCACATTGATAATCAGATGATTATTACAACAACTCCCGATTTGAAGCATTACCCATCTTATTCCATATTTAATTCCGCCAACGGGTAATGTTTTTTTCATTTTCGTAATCCTTTCAAAATAACAGTTCTTTCGCTTACTGGAATTTCTTTACGTCTTTTGGCCATTACCGCATTATCTAAATTTTAAATATGATGTTACGCTCATTCCATCCGTCATTTTATATTTCCCAAAATTGGTAAACTCAATGGTATCAATCTTGTTATCTTTTAATTTTAATATGATCATTGTTATATCACAGTGACTTAACTGCTTCAATGATTGGATATATTGTTTATCTACCCAAAGAGAGCGAACCGCTTCTGGATGTATGACGCACATTACCTTATACTCTGTTAAGGTTTCAAGTGGGATTATTCCCTCTATCCCCACTTTTCTATTTAGCACTTTGATAGGCATACCCACATATATGGGGAGACCAATTAACCTATTTGTCTTCAATATACCCTTGGACAATTGATACGGAGCAGATTTTATTGGTATTTTTTCATAAATAAGAGTATCTGATGAAGATGTGGCATAAAATCTTATTGGAAGATCATTGTCAAAATTAAGATTGTACCTTGAATATACCTTCCTTGCTCTACTTTTTGATCTTATTGATAATATATTCGCCCCAAAAAATATTGGGTTATCGGATATAACTACCAACGTATCATTAATCCCTAACACAAGATACAACCTGTTTTCTACACTTTTCTGGTAGTATTCTTCGTCTTGGGGCCAAATCCGGATACCATAATATGTTACATTGCTCTGAGAAAAATTAGTTGTTATAGAATCTGTTAGTTCATTATCTTCAGAATTTAGAGGACTACAGATTGGCGACTTTACTTCTAGTGCGTCTGTTGATTCATCATTTTTATAATTCAATGAGACTCTCGAAGAGCCAAGACAACAGCTGCACATAAATACATACAATATCAAAGATAAGGACTTCTTCATTTTTAGAGTGTTCAAAAGTTAATTAAAGGTCTGTGTTATTGAAAATCTTCAATAACACAGACTTACATAACATTATTACTTTTTCCTTGATTTAAGAATTAGGGTATGTTTAATTGGAGCATTAAAAGTTGCCCCTTCTCTATTATAGGTCCTACTTTTAGGTCGATACGAAAAATGTCCTATGGCTCCCAAAGCATTGTCAAAGTTTCTTGATGCCGTTTTTGATTCATCAGCATTATAATGGATCGTATTTCCATTAACAGAATACCCAGAGGATAAAACAAAGCATCCTTCTGTCCAAGATCTTGGATTTGTTCCTCCATAGTGGAATCTGATTCCTCGCTTACTTACGTTTCCTCCAACTCCAGGTTTTATCCATTGTGATCCAGCCGTCGGATTAATTATTGGATATGTTCCATCAGGAATCCTTCGACCACTTCCGTTCTTTGTACTTGGCTCTCCTCCTGGAGCAACATAGAACCCTGTGCCATTATCTGCTTCTCCAGATATATGATACACTCCTAGTGTATAACTGTCTTTTGTTTCACCTATTTCCAAGTTTAACAAATTCACTCGCTTCCCATGCTCTCCTTGTGAAAATTCATAGGTTTCTTTTTTATCTCCATTTGCGACATTAAAGACGTCATTTCCATCAGCTATTATGGGCGCATCTATCTTCCATTTTTTATTAACATAGGATATATTTATTGTGTCTGTGCCAATAGGATCAATAAAAGTAATTGGATTATAGGTATACGCATAACTTGAATTTCCATAATTCTTCTCTTCCAATATATCCGTACTAATCCACAAACTCACCCTCGGGTCATAGTACCTTGCTCCATAGTAATACAATCCCGTCTCCTCATCGAATTCCTT
>NZ_QTXV01000057.1:0-18237 GCF_003461825.1 Prevotella sp. AM42-24
TAATTAACCATAAATGTGTCTATCTATATCAGTATAAGTCAGACCTGTTTCGATATAGCAAATAACTTGTTTGTGTATTCTTAAAGACCGAATAATGTAGACGATTTTTATTAATTTTATTTAAATATTTATTTTTTTTGGAATTTCTGCTTGATTTCTCCTAAAAAATATTACCTTTGCACTGAGAAAAATCTATTGGTCACTTTCATAAGTCAACGAGAAAATAATAACATATCAACGAGTATAATTTATTAAAGACAAGGTTCATGAGAAAAAATCACATGATGATTGCAACTTTGGCCATGCTCTCTGTTGTGGGTTCTGCGCAGTATGCCAGGGCACAGCAAACAGGAACAAACCAACATGCAAAAGAGTTGAGTGGAGGTACAATCCTCTCTACTGTAAAAGGAGTCGTAATCTCTGCCGAAGATGGTATGCCTGTTATAGGCGCCAGCATTATGGTAGGAGGTGGACAGGCACAAGCTATAACAGATGAAAACGGATGTTTCCAGTTGTCAAACGTCCCAGCTAATAGCAAGTTGAAAATCTCTTATATCGGTTTGGTAACGACTTTTGCAACCCCTTCTGCTAACATGAAGGTAACGCTGCAATCAGACAGTAAGCACCTTGATGATGTGGTGGTTACTGGTATGTTCAACCGTAAAAAAGAAGGTTTTACGGGTTCGGCAGTAACTATCAAGGGAGAAGATCTCAAGAAATTCAGTACAAACAATATTGCGAAGTCTATAGCAGCAATGGCTCCAGGTTTGAATATCATGGAGAATAATCTGGCTGGTTCAAATCCTAACAGTCTTCCTGATATGCGTATGCGTGGTGGTGCCAGTATGGATTTGAGTACGACATCTTCTGATGTACAGGCTGTACAGGGAGAATATGAGACTTATGCCAATCAGCCGCTTCTTATCATGGACGGATTTGAAATCTCCGTACAGACTCTTTCTGACCTCGACCCTGATCGTGTCGCATCGATTGTTGTCTTGAAAGATGCTGCTGCTACTGCTATCTATGGTTCCAGAGCAGCAAATGGAGTTATTGTAATCGAAAGTAAAACTCCTAAACCAGGTAAAATTTGGGTTACATATGGTGGTGAGATGCGCATCGAGGCACCAGACCTGACAGGCTATAATCTGATGAATGCTCGTGAGAAACTGGATGCAGAATATAAGGCTGGAGTCTATACTGATGGTGGTGAAACGATTGATAGATGGAATCTCTACCAGTCTAAACTTAAAAACGTTCTCTCTGGTGTAGATACATATTGGCTCAGCAAGCCATTGCGTACATCCGTACAGCAGCGTCATACTGTAACCTTGGAGGGTGGTGATGAGGCTTTGCGTTATCGTATGTATGTTGGTTACAATAACTCACCTGGTGTGATGAAAAATAGTGGTCGTGATGTACTTACCGGTATGCTCGACTTCCAGTATCGCATGAAGAAGGTATTGTTGAAAAACAGTATCACTCTCGAAAATTCTACTGCTAATGAGTCTAACTATGGAAGTTTTAGCGAATACACAAAATTGAATCCATATCTGACTCCATACGACGAGAATGGTAACATGAAGAAGATGCTTGATGATTTCTCTGCCACCAACTCTGCTACCGCCTCTTATCCTAATCCACTTTATAACACAACTTTCCACAGCAAGGATAAGAGCAAGAACTTCTCTGTGCGTGAATTGTTCAAAGTAGAATACAATCCTACCAATGAACTTCGTTTTGAAGGTGCTTTCTCACTCTCTAAGAGTGTGGGACATCATGACGTGTTCCGTCCTGCACAGCATACTGCTTTTGATGGAATTACAGATCCGACATTGAAAGGTGATTATCGCCGTACACAGAATGAGGCTGTCAATTGGGGCGTGGATTTGACTGCCAGTTGGAATAAGCAGATTAAGGATCATTACATTACTACCAATGCCCGCATGAGTATTCTTGAGAACAGTACTGATTCTTATGGAACTTATGTGACTGGTTTCCCAAATGATAATATGGATGACCTGCTCTTCGGTAAGAAATACAATGATAAGGTGACGGGAAGCGAGAATACAAGTCGCTCTATCGGTTGGGTGCTCAGTGCCGGTTATTCTTATCTTTATAAATATTCTGTAGATTTCAATGTCCGTCTGGATGGTTCTTCTGAGTTTGGTACCAACAATAGATGGGCACCATTCTGGTCTGCCGGTCTTCGTTATGATGTAAAGAAGGAGGCTTTCTTCAAGGATATTCCATGGCTTTCTGACTTTGTTATCCGTGGTACTTATGGTACAACTGGTGCGCAGGGCTTCTCACCATATCAGGCTCATAGCTACTATAACTATTCATTGCTTCTGCCTTATCTGTCTTCTGATGGTACAGGTGCAGACATCATGGCGATGCATAATGAGAATCTGAAGTGGCAGACAACCAAGAATACCAACCTTGCATTGGAGTTGGGTTTCCTCGATCATCGTATCACAGCAAGAATCGAACACTATAACAAGGTAACTAACAACTTGGTGACCAATGTGACATTGGCTCCATCTGTCGGTTTCACCAGTTATCCAGAGAACGTAGGTAAGATAGAGAATAAGGGATGGGAAATCAGTCTCTCAGGAATCCCATACCGTAATGCAGCTAAGCAGTCTTATTGGACAATTACCGTAAATGGTTCTCACAACAAGGATAAACTCGTAGAAATTTCAGAGGCTATGCGCCATATTAACGAGTTGAGTACTAAGAAACTGACGGACAGTCCTTTACCACGTTATGAGGAAGGTTATTCTATGTCCAGTATTTGGGTTGTTCCTTCTCTCGGTATAGACCCAGCGTCTGGCGATGAAGTTCTCGTAAAGCGTAATGGAGAATTGACAAGTGCTTCCAACTATAGTGGTGTGGATGCCGTACCAATGGGTAATACAGAGCCTACATGGCAGGGTTATATCAACTCATCCTTTACTTATATGGGATGGGGAATGGATGTAAGTTTCCATTATAAGTTTGGAGGACAGGTATATAACCAGACTTTGGTTGACAAGGTAGAGAATGCCGATTTGGTTTACAATGCCGACCGTCGTGTGACACAGTTGCGCTGGCAGAAGCCTGGTGACCATTCCCAGTTCCGTGCACTCAACCCACATGGTCAGGGTACCAAGGCAACCTCCCGTTTTGTGATGGATGAGAATGTATTCCAGGGCAGCACCCTTTCATTCTACTATCGTGCAGATACCAAGAATACCAAGTTCCTCAAAAACTGGGGGTTGACATCTGCTAAGTTGGGCTTCACCATGGAAGACCTCTTTTACCTCTCATCGGTAAAGCGTGAGCGTGGTCTCGACTATCCATTCTCCCGCCAATTTACTTTCTCACTGAACGTAGCATTCTAATCAATAAATTACGAATATAATTATGAAGAAATATTTCTATATATTGGTGTTCGCAGTCTTGATGGGAGGTTTGACTTCCTGCAATGATTGGCTTGATGTATCACCAAAGGACAGAATCCCTGCCGACAAGATGTTTGAGTCGGAGTCAGGATTCAAGGATATCCTTACGGGCGCTTACCTGAAGTTGGGTACTGCTAATCTTTATGCAGGTGACATGAAATATGGTTATCTGGATGAATTGGCAGGTCTGTACTGTGATTATCCTGGTTATAATACAAATAGCGTGTACAACCAGGCTATTGTATTCGATTATACCAACCAGTTTTTGAGTAAGAAGGATAATCTCTATCTCGAAATGTATAATGTAGTGGCAAACCTGAATAATTTGCTGCAGAATATTGAGACCCATCGAGATGTATTGAAGACCCCACATTACTATGAGTGTATCAAGGGAGAAGCATTGGGTTTGCGTGCTTTCATCTATTTTGATCTCTTGCGTCTTTTCGGTCCTATTTATAGTGAGCATCCAACAGATGCAGCTATTCCATATAAGACTACATACGATAAAGAACCGACACCGGTTTTGCCTGCTAATCAGGTGGTAGAGAAAATCTTGGAAGACCTGAAGGCTGCAGAGACTCTCTTGAAAGATAATGATCCATGTGATTTTCATACAGCTATAGATCAGCGTACAGATTTCCTTTCAAACCGTGAGTTTCGTATGAATCTTTATGCTGTCAAGGCAATGATGGCTCGTGTATATTGCTATTCTGGTCAGAACGATCTTGCAGTCCAGTATGCTCAGGAGGTTATCAATGCCAACAAGTACTTTACTCTGTATAAGAGTCAGACAGCATCCAATTACAATTCCATCCGTTATGGTGAGCAGATTTTCGGTCTCTCTGTAAATCAGTTGAACAATACGCTTATCAGCAACAGTATGGATATGGAAAATACAAGTGTACAGCAGCGTTATGGTATGACTGCAGATATGTTTACTAAGGTGTATGAAGGTATCACTTCTGACTGGCGCCAGAATGTTGTAGCATTCAACTGGGACGAGAGCCATCAGTATGCATTCTGTCTGAAGTATAATCAGGCTCCTTTGGCCGATACATATTTATATAGCGGTGCAGATGCAATTCCATTGATTCGTTTACCGGAGATGTACTATATCATTGCTGAGTGTGCAGCAAATGCTGAAACGAGTGCTGAGGCTCTGAATACAGTCAGACTTTCACGCGGTATTCCATATAGCGATGAAATTCATACATTGGGTTATGATGATAAGGATGTTACTTCTGAAGAAAACAAACAGCAGACTCGTCGTATCAATGAAATCATGAAAGAATATCGCAAGGAGTACTATGCTGAAGGTCAGTTGTTCTTCTTCCTGAAAGCTCATCACTATACCACCTACTATGGTTGTGGTGTAGCCAATATGACCAGTAAAGAATATCAGATGCCATTGCCAGACAATGAAAAGATCTTTGGCAATAATACTACAAAATAAGAAGATTGAAAAATATGAAAAAAATATTGTTTTATATGTCGGCGCTGGCACTGTTCTTGAGTCTTACCAGTTGTTCGAAAGAAGAAATTGACATGTACAGTCAGGAAGCTCGCATCAACTTCGACTATCGTACAATTTATAGTGAATTGCGCGATAGCGACTATGTGAAGATGAAAACAGACCCTTATCGCCGTGATAGTGTACGTGTGAGAATTATGGGTGATTTGCTTACTGCTAATCGTGATTTCTGCATCAAGAAGACAGATAACAGTGCCTATGCAAATACGCTTGACATTCAGTTGGATGACAAATATACTTATTCGGCTCTTGATACTGTATGCCAGTATGTATATTTCAAGGTTAAGCGTCCTGCCTATAAGACAGGTAGAAAAACCTATGGTTGTAATCTGGAATTTGATCTTACTAATCCAAACCATCAGTTTGAAAAAGGATTTGTAGAGGATAATTCGGTAGAGGTCAACTACGTTTGGGATATTACAGAGCCTAAGACATGGAGCGACTGGTATTGGTTAGGTGATTTCAGTCCTATCAAGTATTGCTATATGATGGACGTATGGGGAAGAACACTTGATTCTTTCATTACTCCTGAAGGTGATGCATACGATTATGATGAGGCTAATGCTGCCCTCCAGCAACTGGATGCAGCCTATAAGGCTTATAAAGCGGAGCATGGTCCAATACTTGATGAAAATGGTAACGATATCTTCCCAGATGAAGAAGAATAAAAAAAAAGAGTAAATCATGAAAAAAATATATTTATATATTCTGGGCCTGGTGTCTATGACGCTTGTCCAGAGCTGCTATGATGACAAGGGTAACTATGATTATCATGCAGTGAATGATATGAAGGTGGAAATCCCTGAGGCAAAAATCCGCATGCCAAAGGAGAACCCTGCAACGGTTACGTTGACGCCTGAGTTGACACAAACTCTTGCCGAGAATGAGGACAATCTTACTTTTGAATGGAAAAAATTGAAGCCGGATGCTAAGATTGGTTCTATGCGTTTTGCTGACTATACGGATTATTCTATAGGAAAGATTTGTCAGGTAGTAGTAGAACCAAATAATCCAGAGAGTATTGGTATGATGCTCATTGTTACCGATAAGACCTCAGGTCAGAAATGGTATCAGTTGGGCAAGGTTGCTGTAGTCAAGCCTTTGAATCCTGCTTGGTTTGTGCTTCAGGAAGATGCCGATCAGAAGGGCATTGTAGGAGCTATTGAGGGTAATCCAGATGGCTTCTTTGCCTATGCTGATGTGTTTAAGTCAGAAACTGGTGAATCTTTTGCTCTTGAGGGTAAGCCATTGGCTATTGCTGCCAAGGGTAATTATGGTTATGGTTCTATGGGTGGAACGAAGTTTGCCAACCTGACAATTGCCACGGATAAGAATATTGCAACATATTCTCCAAGTACACTCACCATGAAGTATGGTACTAATAAAATTCTGTTTGAGAATGCACTTAACAATGTACCAGTCAATTTGTCTTATTATAAAATGGACAAGAAGGGTGAGATGTTTGTGACGGACAAAAAGGCTTATTTCGCATACGATGACGGTTGGTGTGTTCCTTATTCCGTTTATGATAAGCAGGTTAATTCCGATGGTGAGGAAGAACAAGTAGCATTTCTACCTACATGTTCTGCTACTTTCAGTAATTATGTCCTGGCATATAATCCTGCAACTCATCGCTTCCGCATCGGTAGTGCTTTTTCTTCTATGATGGATTATTTCGGCACATCTTACTACTACTCTCAGTATTATCGTAGGGGTTCTCAATGGAAGGACAAAAAGCCATTGGTGTTCCGTGATTTGTCTGAGGATGCCGACGGCAATTATGCCTTTGATCCAAGCAATGTAGATGCGTCTCTGCAGATACTTGATATTTTGCGTGGTGGAGATAATGGTAACTATGCTTATGCCGTTATGGCAAGTGAAGGGGCTTCACAGATTACTGTTTTCCGTTTCAGTAATGCGGATGATCCGCTTTGTGCAGGAAAATATACAATCGATATGGATCCTTCCATCGATTTGAAAACTGCCAAATTTGCAGCTTCTCAAGCATATTCTGCTCACTTCATTTTCATGGCTGCAGGTAATAGCGTGTATCGTATAGATATGGAGCGTCAGAAGATTGAGAAAATCTACAGTTATGACGCTGATGCTAATGCCAAGATTGCTTGCCTGAAATTCCGCGACCCTGAGGATGCAGAAAATGGTAATGGCATGATTCTCGGATTCGGTATCAATACTTCTGCAGGTCAGGGCTTGCTGGGCGAATTGAAACTGACTATTGCGGGTGATGTAGATAGGAGTGAAAATGCTTCTTACATTTTCCAGGATGCAAATAATAGATTTGGCAAGATTGTAGATATCTCTTATAATTATGAATAATCTCAAGATTTGTTTTGAGATAATCCTAATGACTGAGAATAATCCATGATGAAAATAAGAATATTATTATCTATAGTATTTAGTTCTGCCTGTTCGCTCATAGCGAGCGGGCAGAATCCGTTTGTTGGTACTCTTCCTGCTGATGCGAAGTTGACAAAAGGAATGTTTGATACTTTTGAGTCTGATGGTAAGATGTACTGGTCGATTCCTGATTCGCTTTTCGGCCGTGAGTACAGTGTTACTACTACCATTTTGAGTGCTCCCGAAAATCCAAACCGAAGTAGTGAAACTAAGTATGGTTATGCAGGTGACCTCATCGGTCCCCTTTTCTTTTCGCTTCGTAAGCAAGATGGGGAGGTGTATATGACGGATCCGCAGCATAAGTGGATACTGGCAGATTCTATAAGTGTTTTTTCCAAGATAGCGATGCTCACTCCGCAGGAGCGTCTCTACAAGCGTTTGCCTGTCATACAGGAAAGCAATGGGCATACGCTTATAGAGATAGGAAATACATTGAAGAACTTTACCCTCTTTGGCATGGAGCCTGCTTATTACGACATGAAGATCAGTATGCGGAATAAGGATAAAGACCGCATTCTCGATGTGAAAGGTAAGAATGATTGTATTCTGTTGCGTATGTCGCGCACCTACAGTAATTTAGCGATGCCTCTTCCTGGTAAGCCAATCCAGAATTATCAGGGCATTTGGGAAACTGGAGTCTGTATCAGTCTTATGCCTAAACAGCCTATATCTTTGAAACGTGGTGACGGAAAATCGTTTTTTGAAATCAACAAGTTTGTGCTTTCTACAGATGGTATCCGAAGTCGCCTTCCTGTCATTAAACGTTGGCGATTGGAAATCCGTCCTGAGGATAGAGAACGGTATCGCAGGGGAGAATTGGTGGAACCGGTGCATCCTATCATCTTCTATGTAGATCGGCAGTTCCCGAAGATGTATCAGAAGTGTATCATTGAGGCGGTCCGTGAATGGCGTCCTGCGTTTGAACAGGCTGGTTTTAAAAATGCCATTGATGCCCGTTTGGCACCTACACCGAAGGAAGATCCTGATTTCTGTATGTATGATAGCAGATATCCTTATATCTCCTGGAAGATATCGGGCACGAGTAATGCTTATGGTCCTACGCCCTGTGAGGGAAGAAGCGGAGAAATCAATGGTTGTCATGTTGGGGTATTCAGCAGTGTGATGAATATCGTACAGAATTGGTATTTTGCTCAATGCGGTGCTGTTGATCCAGAGGCTCGTAAGATTATCTTGCCAGAGTCTTTGCAATGTGAACTTTTGAAGATGGTGATAACCCATGAGGTGGGGCACAGTTTGGGATTAGAGCACAATCATAGTGGTAGTAGCCATGCTTCTATAGAAAATCTCCGTGATAATGATTATCTGGACAAGCATGGTATGGGTAGTTCTATTATGGACTATGTACGTTTCAACTATGCTCTTCGTCCGGGTGATCATGTAGCGCTTCGCAATCGCCGTATTCAATTGGGTGAATACGACCGTTGGGCAATAGAATGGGGGTATCGGGAGTTTGAAGGTAATACACCAGAAGAGCAAGAAAATGCCAGATGGAAATGGTATGAGCAAAAGAAAAAGGAATGTCCAGAATTAGCTTTCTATGATGCTCGGGATATCCGTTCGCAACAAGAAGACTTGGGTAATGACCATGTAGCTATCAACAGTTGTGGTATCGAAAATCTCAAATACTTATGTTCTCTTGATATCTGGAATCCGAAAACGAACTTGGAAAAGCAAGTGATGGAAGGACGGTATAAGGCTTTGATAGAGCATTATAACCTTTGGACTGGTCATGTGTTTGCACATCTGGGTGGTTATTATTATGGTGATAATCATTATGATACCCCTGAATATACACAAAAAGTCTTGAAATTCTTGCAAGATTATGTGGTAACTCCTCCCGGTTGGCTTTTTGATTCCAAAATCATGTCACATCTTCATGTAGATAGAAAGAAGGAAATCAAACATTTTAAATCAGAGCAACAACAGCATTTCGATTATGCAATGGAGCGAATAGAGAAAGCCAAGGCAAAAGAGAAGGATGAGATTCTTGTCAAAACATTGGAGACGCTATTGACTGAGGTGAAAACGATGAAGGAAAAGATGGAGACTGCTTATAAGAACTGGTAATCCTGGCGCATATTCAGTCTTCTATTTTAGACCAGAAAAAGATATAAATATCATTTAATATTGACTCATAATCAAATGATGAAACATTATAAAAGCTTTTTAATTATGTTTTTCTTATTCTCTTCTTTTAGCCTGTTACAGGTTATGGGAGATGAAAAACAAACAGTTGTTCCTAAGCCATTTGCTGAATTCTTATCGGAAAATATGAAAAAGACGGATGGCGCTTTTCCTGTTTATCAGGAAGGTAATCGTGTTTATATGGAATTCCCAAGAAAGTGGAACGGTCGTGAGATAGAGGTAAGTGGGCAGATAGATCATGGCTTTGGTATGATCAACCGTTCTGTCAATTCATTGGGTGTAGTGCATTTGTCCATACCAGATTCGATGACCGTTGAGTTTCTTCAACCGTTCTACACTGAGCGCATCATGGATAGGAAAAGTACATACTGGGATGCATTCAGAGCTTCTAATGTGCCTGTTGCTGGTGAGGAATATCCTGCAGTCGCTATATCCCAAGATGGCAATCCGATTATTGATATTACTGATGTTGTGAAGGGTGAAAAAGAATGGGTGAATTATTCACAGTACCCGGATGTTCGTTCGTTGGACCCAGATATGAGTAAGTTGAATTCTGTTCAAGTTATTTCACCGCAGAAGGGGAACTCTTCTGGAAGAGAAGAAGTTGTGCTGAAGGTGGTCAGATACCATGAGGCAGAGTCAGAGCAGTATGCATTCAACAGTATGGCTATTATTTTGCCGAATGGAAGTAAACCCTTATATTTGAGTATCTGTCTCCGACTCTTACCGGAGAAGGATATGCCTATACGCTTAGCTACTGAGGGTCTGGATATTCAGACTATTCATTTCAAGGATTATTCACAGAATCCTTATACGGTTGTTGATGATTCTCTGGTGATGAGGCTACAGCCGAAGTGTGCTTGTATGGTCTATGTTGATAGTTTGGTTCCTAATAAGTATAAAGAGGCTTTGCAGAAGGGAATTTTATCATGGAACGAATCTTTGGCAAAGGCAAAAGTTAAATTGAAAATTCATTTGAATTCCATCAAGTCAGGAATCGATGCAGCCTCTGTACCTTTTTTAGTGTCTTACGACATGGGAAAGGTTGGTGTTTCCTCTCAGAAGACAGTGCATCCACGTACTGGTGAAATATTATCTTTTCGTATAAATATTGGGCATGATTTCAAAAAATCATTTAAACCAGTAGAATTACAGAAATTAATCCATCAGGAATTTGGTCAAGTTTTGGGATTGAGTAAGGTCTCTGATGATGCAGCGCAGGTGAATGCTTTATCTTATCTTTATTGTGTACAGAAAAGTAAAAATGTGTATCAAGATAGGGAATTCATTACTAAAAAGTAAGTGACTATAATTCCTGACTGTAATGACAGCAAAAAATGGTATTTGCCAAAACTCATAGCCAAAATATCAAAACCGAAGGTAGGCAAAACGGAGAAATCTTTAATTTTGCACTCGAATTTAAATAAGACTAAAAACAAATAAATATATTATTTAAAAATGAGTAGCATTTTAGAAGGTCGTCCTGCCTTGAAAAAGGAGGTCGAGAAGATTGCAGAAGTTGCTGGATACCTCTGGCAGAATGGTTGGGCTGAGCGTAATGGTGGTAATATCACTGTCAACATCACCGACTTGGTGGATGACGAAATCAAGGTTTTGCCTGCCATCAGTGAGGTGAAGCAGATCGGTACTGCTTTGCCTGCCTTGAAGGGATGTTATTTCTTCTGCAAGGGTACTGGTAAGCGTATGCGCGACTTGGCTCGATGTCCTATGGATAATGGTTCTATCATCCGTATCTTAGACGATTGCGCCAGCTATGTGATTATCGCAGATAATCCTGTAATGCCTACCTCTGAACTTCCAAGTCACTTGAGTGTTCATGCTCGTCTGATCGAGAAGGGAAGCAACTATAAAGCTACTGTTCATACTCATCCTATCGAGTTGATTGCCATGAGCCACAACAAGGCTTTCATGGGCAAGGATGTGTTGAGCAACTTGCTCTGGAGTATGATTCCTGAGACCAAGGCTTTCTGTCCGCTCGGTTTAGGTATCGTTCCTTACCAGTTGCCAGGCAGTCTGAAATTGGCTGAAGAGACTCTAAAGGAATTGGAGGATTATGATGTAGTAATGTGGGAGAAACATGGCGTCTTTGCTAAGGGTTTGGATGTGATGGATGCTTTCGATCAGATTGATGTACTCTCTAAGAGTGCTAAGATCTACATTGATTCCAAGTGCATGGGATTCGAGCCTGATGGAATGAGTCAGGAGGAGATGGCTGAAATGACTAAGGCTTTCAATCTCCCTCGATAATTGTCGCTTCAAGTCTTCATTAAATTTTAAATTGTTGCAGATATATAGTATCTTTAAATACATATATTGACCAAGATACATTTATTTATAGACAAAGTATGGTTTAGTAGATTTAAGTTTTGATGTGTTATGCGACACATGCTATAGGTTAGAATTTAGGTTTTAAGAGTAAAGATGATGCCCCCGGACATTGCGAAATGTTCGGGGGCTTGACAGTTTGCGAGCTAAAAACATGTTAAACTTTACAAATTGTTAGCTTAAAATTTGTAATTAAATAGAAAAAATACTATATTTGCAACATAGTTTAATAAAAACATTTTAACAACCTAATATAACAAAACGTATGGTGGTACTGGTTCATAAAAGGCTCCTGGTAATGCTGGTAATGATAGTATGCTTAGCATTTTATCAATACACTACATTTGCCCAGTCAATAACAGATCTACAAAATAAGCCACATATAGGTGACAAGATTGAACGTCAAGTTATAGAAGGTATATATTGCGGCAAAAAAGGAGACCATATTTTATGGGATTTCTCCAATTGTACGTTCAAAGAAGAAAACTCTCCCATACGGGTTTCTTCCGATTCTTTGGGATTCCATTGTTCTGAAGCAGGACTGCAAAGCTACTATCTTCTATCAGGAGATAGCCTTCTAAAACATGCCTTTCGCTCAAAACTAGAAGAAATAACATACAAGAAGCCGCAGATTGCAATGCTCTACCCTTTCACTTATAGTGATTCCATCTCTTCGTCCTTTTATGGCGAAGGAACTTTCAGTGACACTTACCAACTATCACATCATGGAACACGTACTATTATAGCTGATGCGAAAGGCAGCATCATTCTACCAGACAATAAAATAATAAAAGAGGTATTGCGTGTACATACCGTTACTTCCAACAATATTTTGCTGGAAGGCATGGACGCTAACCTTGTTGACACGGCGACAACCAAGCAAGAACTTGCAGAGGATTACCTATGGTATGCCAAAGAATGCCGCTACCCTATATTTGAATATCACATAAGCACAAGCTATGGAAATGGCAAAAAAATCGGGACGCAATCAGCAGCCTATTGCTATCTTCCAAACAACCTCATGGACAATGTCGTATCTCTGAAAGAAACACGTATCCCTATGGATTATAAAGTTTCACAAATGGGTTGTTCTATTCTAATATCCTATTCTACAAAGAGTGATGCAACCATTAATTTCATCATCACTAATACGATGGGAGTGGTATGTCAAAACAAGACATATAGCGGCAAAGCCGGTGAGAATCATAATGCTAGCTTCAACTGTTATGGTTATCCTAGTGGTGAATACATTCTATATGTCAATGTAAATGGCATAGTTAACAGCGAAAAGTTCCATCTAAAGTAAAAAAATATACTATTATGAAACAAAAGTACCCAATACTCATGTCCATTTGCATACAGTTACTGTTTTGCAATATTCTTTCGGCACAGAACTACAACCTTAGGATAGATGGACTAGGCTCAAAAAATTATGTTCAGACACCAGAAATGAGTGCTATTAGAAAAGTAGCCTTATCTTCCGTAAATTATAGTACAGGAACAGTAGGTATCCGCATTCCTTTATTCAACATAGAATGTGGTGACTTAAGCCTACCGATATACTTGTCTTACAACTCCACAGGTATCAAGGTAAATGAACCTAGTGGATGGGTAGGTCAAAACTGGACTCTCCATGCAGAACCTATCCTAACAAGAAATCTAAGAGGACATTGTGACATTAACGGAGACTTCGATTTTTACAAAGATAGAACAGACTATTACTGGATGCGCAAATATCTGGACAACAACATACAATGCTCCGATGACATCATGCCAGATGAATACAACTTCACTTTGCTTGAAGGGGGAGGTATGTTTATGTACGGACAAAATGAAGCAGGAAAAGGCAAGTATATATGCCTACCTTATGACGATATGGATATTTCTGGTAGTGGGCAAAGCACCACCATAACAGACCCACTGGGGACTAAATATTCGTATAGTGGTGGAGTTGACCAATCTATAAGCCCATTGTCGTATAAAACTGCATGGCATGCTTCAGCTGTAACGGCAGCCAATGGCATCGATTGCTTTTCTTTCAAATATAACAATGTACAACGAGTAAACATAAAGAGACACGAGGATCACATGGTCGTTGTTGACGATTACATCCCAGCAAATCCTTTTAACACTAGTGCTGGATGCACGAAATTTGACCAAATCCAACCAAGTTGCCTAGAAACTAGTCCAGATGCAGAGGAATTATTCAGAATGCCAGTCATCTATCAGACTTTTGATGACCAAACAAAAAGTTACCAAATGGACGACAATCATAATTTGGTAGATGATGGAAGAGCTATTGACAAAATAAGCTACTATCCAAACGTCAGTTATGAGTATCAACACCTTTCAGAAATTTCTTTTTCAGGTAACAAGGTTACATTTACTGTTGATAATAATAAGAATTTATCCAGTATCACATTCATGAACAACAAAGGACAAACCGTCAAGCACTTTATATTAGATTACGAGTTGTCACGTGACAGATATTATCTTACAAATATCAAAGAATTATCTACAGACAATAAGGTTGTATCTTCCTACCATCTAAATTATAACCCTACAGGAGAGGTATGCCGTCCTGGTGGAAGAGCCTATGATTTTTGGGGCTATAACAATTCTGACTATCTGTATGATTATATATCTTTGGTACCAAAGATGAAATTATATACCCACAGGTATAACTCCAGTATGGAAATTGTTAGGGACAGTTTGACCATAGGCGGTGACCCAGATAACTGGATAAAGAAAGTTAGACATGCGGATGAATACTATATGCAATGTGGTATGCTGTCTGGTATAGAGCATCCTACGGGTGCAAAGGAAACATTCGTGTGGGAAGCAAACAAGGCAAGAATAGAAGACCGTTTCTATAATACAGAAAATAGTGTATTCAGAATCACAGAAGAATTAGATGGAAAGGACGGAATCTATACAATGGGAGGATTAAGAATCAAAGAAATAAATATTATAGAAAACGGTGAATGCAAATTAAAAAGAACCTTCAAATATGGAAAGAAGGAAGACGGCACTGGCACTACGCCCCTACGAGATGGAATCAACTACTTCATGCGCACCCAAACCAAGATTTATGACAATCAGTTAATTCGTCAAAACCTTGGTAAAAGCCAATCTAGATACCGCACCTTGAGCAGTAGCCCAATTATTCCATTTACCTATTACAATGGCTCATCTGTCATGTACGATATGGTAACGGAATACACCTATTCCAATGATGCACCTTGCTACAAAACCATATACAGCTATAAATTGCCAGAGCTAGTAGGTAACGATGTGCTGACAGAATTAGATGTTTGGGATTTCCATTTACATAATTACGACAAATGGTTTTCTGATTATCTTCGTTCCAAAGAAACATATGAAAAAACAAATACAGGATTCAAGCTCGTGTCTTCGGATTATTACGACTATGATATGAATTCTCATAAATCAAGCTATACGGTAAGAGGTTGTGAGTACAGAAATGATTTCCATGAAAATTTCTCTGATGAGGATTTCAATCTAATAAGCAATATTGCTTATTCATCATGTAAAGATTATTATGTTACTCCGAAGGCCAAACTGCTGAGGGCGCATGCTCATACGGAAGTTATGACGAATGGGGTAAGAATGAGCAATCTGCAAACTTATAATTACGACAACCCTTCCGATATACGAATGACCTCGCAGACAACAAGTAGAAGCGATGATAAGTATAGCATATATACTTCATATCCTTCGAGCATAAACAATGGTATTTATGCAGATATGGTAAAAAAGAACATGTTAGATTACCCAGTGGAGGAGCGAGTGGAGCGTAATGGTAAAGTCATCTCTGCCAGACTGATGACATATAGCTGCCAAGATGGTAGCTTTTATCCAAATAAGATATATACTTACACCCCTGGAGCATCGGCATGCGCCTTTAATAGTTTTGTCAAATATTCTGGGACTGAGATTAATAATCTGTATGTTCCACTGCTTGACATCGGATATAAGAATGGACGCATTGAACATTTGACAGACCAGCAAGGTATAACAACCTATTACACATGGGATACAACACGGCAGTACCCTATCCTTGAAAGAAAGGTTGGAGGTAGCGTGACACACGAACGTACATTTACTTATATCCCTTGCGTAGGCATGACTTCTGAAACCAAACCTAACAAAGACGTCATGTCTTATAGTTATGATACAGCAGGAAGACTGGCTGAGATAAAGGACTGCAATGGAAAATCATTGTGGAAATATCTTTATAGGTATATCTCCGGTGCTGCAATCAGTGGTAAAATGAACTATTAATTATCTAGTTTAGTAAAAAATGACCAATAAGATTCTTTCCACATTAGTATTACTTTGCACCTTGGCATCCCTAGATGTCAAGGCGCAGTCTGATGTCCATAATTATGTCATCAAATCCTCCATGTTGGACGAGCAAGGACTGAACTCCGTGACTACCATCGAATACTACGATGGACTGGGACGCAAGGAGCAGGTGGTCAGTAATGGAGTAAAACCAGAAAATCCATCCAAGACTCTGCTCTCACGCACCATCTACGATGACAGAGGCAACGAATGGAAGAAATTCCTGCCTGTACCTACCACTGGGTTGGATTATCAGACCAATATCTCTTACAAGCATGATGACTCAAAGGCATTGTCCGCCATAACTTATGATGCCCTCGACCGCCCAACTTTTGCCACAACTCCTGGCAGCGACATGGGAGGCAAGGGAAAAAAACATGAATTTTTGGCAAATAAGGCCAACAGTGTCAAGAAATACACAGTCTCGGATGATGGAAGCTTGGTACAAAAAGGTTATTACCTAGAAGCGGCCTTGTCTTGGGAACGCATCACCGACGAGGACAACAACGTAACGGACATCTACACCAACTTGCTGGGACAAAAGGTGCTTGAGCGGCATGTCATGGCACAAGGGGCGGTGGACACCTACTTTGTGTACAATGACTGCTATAAACTGTGCTATGTCCTTCAGCCAATGTACCAGCAGGAGGCAGACTTGGACAAGTTTGCCTTCCAGTACCGATACGACAACCGGGGAAGAATGGTTGAGAAGACCATCCCTGGCTGTGAGAAAATCAGTTATACCTATGATGACGCAGACCGTCTGCTTACCATGCAGGACGGAGAGATGCGCAAGAAGGGCTTGTCAAGGCACTATGCCTACGACGGCCTTGGGCGCATGACGGCACAGGCGCTCTATCAGGGAAACGCCATCTACGGCATCGAGCAAAGGAACTATTACGACGGAGACTACAGCCTTATAAGCGACAATGGCAATACTCTTTCTGCGGAAGCAAGGAACATGCTTGCTTACTCTGGAGTCATGGGCGTAACAAGTGCCCAAAGAAAAGAGTTAGGCAACACGTTCGCCTGCGTGCAAACGCAACTTGCAAGCGATGGAACAGACATCGTGACAGCAATGTATTACGACCAGAAAGGGCGTGTCATGGAGAAGAATTCCAAGTTGTTGGACAATCATCTCCGACGTGAGCAATTCTCTTATACTTTTACCGGCAAGGTACTCACACATACCATCCTTGACTACAAGGGTGCAAAAGAAGTGTTTCGGAGTGTAACCACCAACAACTATGATGCGGCAACTGGCATTCTCACATCTATTGAAGTGACTACTTCCGCCAACGGAGGAAACGAGGCGAAGAAACGAACTGCCGCTTTTGAGTATGATGACTATGGAAGAATTTACTCAACAACTCATGGCTCAGTCGTACAAAAGACGGAATTTAATGTGCGCGACTGGCCTACGAGACTTGCATCGGACAACTTCAACGAACGATTATATTACACTGATCAATTCTTCAACGGCAATGTAAGCAGAGTATATTGCACAGGTCCTTATTACGATTACAGTTACAAGTTTGACTACGACAAGTTGAATCGACTGACATCGGCTGATTACATCAACTATGATGAGAATGAACTGGCATGGACTGAGCCTGACTTCAGTGAATATGCGAGCTATGATGACAACGGAAACATAACTCGCTTACAGCGCATTGGCTTCCCTGACGAGCATGAGCCCACCACCTTCCTGGACGACTTAGACATGTCATACAATGGAAATCAACTAAGTGAGGTCGAAGACAAAGCAAACGACATCACTTACATGACCACTACAAACTTCACACAAAACAACAAGTTACCTGCCAGGTACACCTACAATGCAAATGGTGGTATGGAGACGGATGTGAACAACGGCGTTGTATTCATGGAATACGACAACTTTGGATATGCAAAGGCTGTCTACTTCAAGAATGGAAGCAGCATCGAATATGTACATACCTC
>NZ_QTXV01000058.1:0-18218 GCF_003461825.1 Prevotella sp. AM42-24
ACCAATTCGTTTAAACTTGTTTCCAGGTGCAAAGGTAAAAGGGTGACATAATAGTGTCCTAAAGCAAAGAATGGGGCAACGGTCTTAGTGTCTAACTTTGCTGCAGTCTCATAATCTGACAGGGCTTTGTCTGCTCTTGAAAGCATAAGGTATGCATCTCCACGACAAATATACACGTAGGCATAATTCACTCCTTCTACATCGCCACTGGTTCTCAGAAAATGGGTATATTCTTGAACTTGCCTTCCAAAATCTGGAATATTGGCAATTCTTGTAAGCGTATCATAGAAGTTTTGCCTATATGTGCTTTTATCCAAGATACGTTTTATTTGTTCTTCTGCTTCCTTAACAATTTCTCTTTGTGCCTTGTCAGCCTCAAGCATCACTTCACGATTCGTGGTCTCTATATTATTAAATTTCTCGCCGATGCTTCGTTTAATTTCATTGAGTTCCTGTATCTTTTGGTCTATATTCCAAAGGGCGAGAACAGAGAAAACCAAGAACACAATAGTTGTAACTGTTCCCCAAAGGGATATTGCATCACTTGGCGCAAGTTCTTCTATGTGCCATATTCCATTGGTGTGAACCCATATCACCAATTCTACTATGGCAAATTGCAAAATAATGAGCAGAAAATATTTTAGATACTTCATTATCCTTATATTTTGTCTTATATCACTTCACGCTCACCTTATCCATAATCTTGCGCCACAAGTCCTTGGTCATGGCGATAGTAGGGGATACGTTGAATTTATATGTTTCCAATTGAACGAAAGTTGTGCATTACCCCTTGTAGGGGACAGAAACCCTTTCCAAAGGGAGCTCCACATCCTAACCAAGCCTTCCCTTCTCAGAAAGGAAGGATGTAACCGCCCTCCGGTGCTCAGAACTGCTACGCTCTAAGGTTGGCGGACCAAAGCGGTCTTCGCCAGATTTTGCGAGATAGGACCGCCTAAATCATTACTACATGTTTCTTAACTTCCCGAACTACCGTAGAGATTGATAACTTCTTTAACTTCTATAAAATCCCTAACAACATAATTAGCCCATAGGCGACAGAAGTTATTCTATCGCCTAAAAGGATTTTATAATCAATTGAAAATTCTTAATCTATATCGTGTTTCTCGGAATCAACTTTCGCACTCCTGTACGAAAGTATTACATTGCATACTCCACTTTACCAAAAATTGTGGTTACAGGATGCAAAGAATACAAAATTGCCTTTTGATCTTCATCGTAAGTTTCAGAAAGAACCAATCTACTAGAATCCTTTAGTCTCAGCTTTCTTAACTTTTCCTCACACTGGGAGACAAAGACATCCTCAGATACCTTTATTCTATCTTGTTTAGAAACAAACAAGTCTTTGAGATTTTCATTATCTACATAACCCACAAATTTTCTCAACTTATATTTAGCATCTCCCTGAACACCATCAATGATATGAAAGACCAAAACTGGATAGCGAGCTATTCCGTTTTTCTCTTCATTCCCCATCTTCTTCACGTAAATACGCTGACCATCATAAATATGATAATGTTGCATAGAATTGCCACAAACTATCATTTGCATATCATCGCTTACATTCTTTTTCACACCATTTATAAAAATGTGAGTCGGCATATAACCAAAAATGTTCTTTCTCTCATTACATGGTTTGGTTACCTTACCAGCTTTTACAACAGGCAAAGACTTAAAGTTCAAGAACAAGAACCCTAACATTCCCACAATTGTTATGAGAAAAGCTATTATAAATAATGTAACGTTCATATTCTAATCCTCCGTTATTATATATGGAGATGATTGCTCATCCTCCGTTGTTTTATATTTCAACACTGTCAAGGACAACCATGCAGCACCAAACAAAGTCCACCCCCAAAAGTTATTATTTACCAATAATGAAAAGACAAAAAATCCCAAGAATAAAATTATAGTGCCTAATATCCATAAAATCAAGCTACCATTATTATCTCTTTTCAGAGAAACATTATACATCACATCCCACAAGTATAGAAGCATCGCCATAATCATTGGGAAGATGTGGCTGTTAGCCACATCCAGCAATAGCTTCCCTTGAAACAAGAAAGCTGAATCTTGGCAAATAATTCCATAAAATGTAGCCACAAAAAGAGCCACAGACCAACAGAAGCAATATCCAATTTTCTTTGTCATAATCATTTTTGTTGCCAACAATTACAAATTGTTTCGCATTCATCGAAATCATTTAAAGTTTTTTAACCGTAAACATACTCAATATCATGTATTTTCTTTTAAATCAACAAGAAGTGCTTCTAAAGTATAGATAATCAGTTAGCATCCACCCCCAATGACAAAACAATTGCCACTTATCATTTTATTACTTGTAGAGATTTACTTTGATGTCGAATGGGGAATCGAAGTCCTTCAGCATCGCATGCTTCGTATCTTTCTCTGAGAGATTGGCATGTTCTGTTGGGATTTTCCAATCGATACCGAGGGTATCATCAAGGATAGAGATACCTCCATCTGCCTCTGGATGATAGAAGTTATCACACTTGTACTGAAAGACGGCTGTCTCTGAGAGGACTGCGAAACCATGAGCAAAGCCCTTTGGAATGAAGAACTGACGATGATTGTCCTCTGTCAACTCTACCGCGACATGCTTGCCATAGGTTGGTGAGCCTTTACGGATGTCTACTGCTACATCAAGTACTCTACCCTTTACGCAGCGTACCAACTTGCTCTGAGTATAAGGTGGACGCTGGAAGTGCAAACCTCGCATTACGCCATAGCTGCTCATAGACTCGTTGTCTTGGCAGAAGTGAACACTATGTCCCAGAATTGGGGCAACCTTCTCTTCAAACTCTCGCTCGCTGAAACTCTCGAAGAAGTAGCCACGAGCATCACGGAAAAGGCGTGGCTCTATAATGAGAACGCCTTCTATTTCTGTTTTTACTATATTCATCGTATTAATTTTTGTTCTTTCATAAGATTTTTTCGAATCACCCCGTCCCTCTTTACCATTAAAGAAGGCTCCACCTTTCTCACCAAGCCTCTCTTCCCTCAGGGACGAGAGGATGTAACCGCCCTCCGGTGCTCAGAACCGCTACGCTATAAGGTTGGCGGGCCAAAGCGGTCTCGCCATATTATGCGGGATGGGACAGCCTTACTATAGCTTGCTGATTGGGACAGCCAGAATAGTTCCTCATTGCAGTATCGCTCTGCACTTGTCGTCACTCGAATGAGGAATATTGTTTTTATTCTACTCTTGATAGGATTACTTCTGGGGAGGTGCCCATCAGGGTTATGGCGGAAATCTTATGACCGCCATTGGCATTTAATGAATGACCACAATGATAGAGGCTGTCATCTATGATAAGCCAGCGGTCATGAGACTCATTACTCCATTTTCTGATATCTATATGATTATTGGGGAAGAGACGGTCATGTTCCTCCATCAAGCGTTGCATTCCTTGACCTACTCCAACCGTGTAAATTGTAGCTGTTACATTTGACTTACGGACATCAAGTACACTTAGAGTTAGCGATGAAACATAGCCATCTATGATGATTACTCGATGATTGGCTGTACGAACTAAGTTCTCCAAAGCAACTCTTGCTGTGTAGAAATCACCTTCGAAGAAGACCATCTCGGCAGGAGGGGTGGAGGTTCGAATAAAGAAGTCGAGCTGCTGTTGCTGTTTGGCTTGTATGTCCTCAATATGAGTCATACGCTTGTCTATATTCTCCTGTAAGGCTATTAAATGACGGTTCACAGAATAGCCTTGAAGAAGATAGTCACGTAAAACAACATTCGCCCAACGTCGGAATTGAATGCCTCTATTAGACTTGACACGATAACCAACAGATAGAACAACGTCAAGGCTATAAAACTCAACTTGTCTAGTAACCAAACGTCCACCTTCTTTTTGAACTATCGCAAATTTTGCGACAGTTGGATTTTTACTATTTTCAATTGTCGCAAAATTTGCGCCTGTTGGGTCAGAAGCTAGCTCTTCATGAAGAGCATTGTTGATATGCTTACCTATAGTCTTGATATCACGACCAAATAACTGCGCCATTTGTTGACGATTGAGCCAAACCGTATCTTGATCCAGTTTCACCTCCAACCTAATGCTTCCGTCTGGTTGATAGAGCACTATCTGAGAATCATCAGCCATAGACTGTATATTATTGTCGTTTGCCATAATCATACATTTTATTGCTTATATAGTGGCAAAAGTACGATTTTATTTCATCAACAATCCAACGTCACCACTATATTACAAGTAGTTACACCTTTCTATTTTTTGAAAAAAGTTATTTTTGTTCCTCATTGCAGTATCGCTCTGCACTTGTCGTCGTTCGAATGAGGTTTTTCGAAAATCACCCCGTCCCTCTTTACCCTTAAAGAAGGAGTCTTTCGAATCCCTCCGTCTCCCTTTAGCCAAAAGGAGAGTTTTCTAAAATCATCCCGTCCTTCTTTACCATTAAAGAAGGCTCCACCTCTCATCTCGGTCTTCTCCCCTCAGGGAAGAAGAGGAAACCGCTCCTCCTCGTCGCTCTTAACCGCTGCGCTTTAAGGTTGGCGGGGCATCAGAGCCCTCGCCAGGATTGTTTTAGCGGGGATGAACCCGCAGGGATGAATACTTATAAAATGGTGGTGCGGGATGGGACCGATTTGCTATAACTTACTATAACATTTTACTCAGATAACTCATATTAGTGGGCTACCAGCCAAAAATGTCACTATGTGTACCTGTATCGGTTAAAATCAGAATCAATTCTTTATCATTTTGTTTCCAAACCAAAAGCCAATCGGAAGTAATGTGACATTCCATACACCCTTTATAGTTTGACTTTAAAGGATGTGGTATATTCTGGTTGAATACTTAACGGTATATTTCATTATTCCGCAAGACTCTTCATTAATTCATCCAAATCATTAGTAGCAAAGAGTTTTTCATTCTTTGCTGCTTCTAATGCCTTGTCTAATCTACAAGCCTTAGGGGCTTTTTGCTTTTTGGCAACCCACCCGAATTTCTTAATCAATGATTTGAAAAGAGAAATATCGGCTGCAGGGACATCCAATGTATATGTAGCTGTATTCATAATTGTATCTCCTTTTTGTCTGCAAATATAAGGTTTTTCTGTGAAACTACCAAATTTTGGGAGG
This sequence comes from Prevotella sp. AM42-24, assembly GCF_003461825.1. Lineage (NCBI taxonomy): Bacteria > Pseudomonadati > Bacteroidota > Bacteroidia > Bacteroidales > Prevotellaceae > Prevotella > Prevotella sp. AM42-24. The sequence goes on from NZ_QTXV01000058.1 coordinate 5,153, forward strand.
AGTTTTTGCTTCATGCCCAAGCTGTAACAGTAGCCAGCTAAGTGACTGCTTACTGCTAAGTAGTTACCAGAATGACGCAATAGGCTTCAACTGCTTATGAAGCTGCTTTCATTGCTCCACGAAATAGGCTTCATTGACTATCGAAGCCTATTTCGTTTTTCGAGGCTTTTTTTGTCAATCATTTCGCACATTGCGTAGGCTCTTGTTGTTGAATTCGCGAGGCACTGTACTTGGCGAAACGGTCTTGGCTTGTATCAGATTTTTGGTCTTGACAAGTTCTACTTCTAAGCCTTTTTGCTCTGCTACTTTTTGCTCGTATGTCGTTGCCAACTCCAACAAGGTATAAAATTGACTCAACTCACCCTGCAGCAAGCCTTTCTTATAGATAAGGTCTTCTATCGCCTCTGCCATACTGCTGCGTACATTTCCCAGCATCTCGTCGAGCACTTTCCGTGCCGTCTTGTATTGGGAGTGTAAGCTACGCAACTTTGACTTGAGTAGCATCTTCTTTTCCTCGTCATTGCGGAGTATCAACTCCGATTCCTTGATTTGGAACGTCAGCTCTGAGATGATACGTTTCGCCTGCGCTATGCCAGTCTTGTTCTCAATGGGCAATTTGCAAAGGCGGCAAGTTCCATCCGGCACGTCCTCTGGCAATGGAGACAGACATTCCGGACAATACTCCAAGCGCAAACTACCCAATATCTCTCGGGTGTTAGCGGAATGCTTCAATGCCTGTTTCTTCCTTTCCAACTCGGATATAAACATCGTGGTGTCCTCTATCTCATACTCCAACAAGTCAAGCTCGTCTTCCACCGCCACACTCTCATGGTTCAAACGGCGAACCTCTGCCTTTTGTCTGTCGGTCTCAGTTTTTTTCTGCTCTTTGATTTCCTCGCCTTGCCTCTTCTTGGTGATTTCTTCGGATATTTTGCCTATCTCTTGATTCTTGCATTCAATCAGTTGGCTGATATGCTCCACCGACCGCATCTCAGGCGATAAGGAGGATTCGAGGGAACGAAGGGAAGCCTTGGCATCGATAATGGCTACCTCCAACTCCTTCTGGCGTAGCTTGGCTGCATAAAGGTCGGAGTCGAAGTTGCCCGTCTCGGTAAGCACATAAAGTCGATTGACAAAGAAATTAGCAGCCATCGTATTTTGATTCTAAAAGTTTGGTGCGGTATTTCAATCCATAATTTCCATTGAGGGGTGTGGTGCGAAAACAATAGCACAGCCATGATATGATGTTGCTCTCTGCAGCTGGCATCATCTCCAACTGTGACAGTACTTGCTGCATCTTGCCGTAGTCTATGATCTTGACCCGATACTCTAAAAGCTGAGAAGGACTTATCAGTCCATAGCTTGCCAAATGGCTGAGTGCTATCATCTGATAGGGTCGCAGACGCTCGAAGAGCCGGCGATCATTGGAAGATGTGTTATAGGGGTTCTCCTTTTTCTCAACGTACTGGGTCAGACGTTTTCTGAAGTTTTCCTCCGTCCGCTTAAAACGTATCTTATAGGTCTTGTAGGGAAAGAGAAGATAGAAATCGTAAATACGAAGACGGTCAACCTCGATGATTTCGCCTACTCCGAAATGACGAAGAATATTCAGCATGCGATAGATGCCATTAAAGGGATCGAAAGCGGGATTATACATCATAGTCGGTCCAATTGATATGACAGTTGCCTGTCAGATAATATAGCATTCCATAGATGTCGTCCTCGTTGTAGCAGAGACAGGCATCCGCTGCTCCATTTTCGTTCAGTTCATTCATGATAGGAAGTATGACCAGCTCATAGACTGCCCGCTTGATATCGGTAAGGGGTGTTGCCTGCTCGATGAGGGGCATCACGTATGTATCGAAACTGCTGCATATCTTAGCAAACAGGTAGCTATCGATGCGCTGGGCTGATTCATAATATTGAAATTTAGTTGATTTCTTGGCAAAATACTGTTTCAAGCGTCGTGCCTTCTCGATGGCTTTCTCGGAGAATCCGCCATCCTTCAGTTTCTGATCCAGACCTATGGTATGGGGAAGTTTGGTCTTGTAACGTCGGATGTCGTCGAACTTCTTCTTCAGTTTATTGTCTTTCTCAAATTCATCATTCAACTTGCGAAACCAACAGGTCAGACGACTTTCTGCTTTATCCTGATGGATGGTATTGAATATGGCCTGCTTTGCATTGGGACTGTAGTTGCCCACCTGCTGTATATGCACATCGTCAAAATGATTGCCTGTGCCTGGATCTCCATTGATATCTATTTCCATGATAATTAGTATTTAAGGGTCAGGGGGGATATCAGACTGCCAACAGGTCTCTCACCTTGGCTGCTATGGTACTGTCGGTAGGCTGTATGCCCAACTGACTGCGTACGGAATGATCCTTGTCATGCTCCAAGGCTTTGGTCAACGTCGTGACATTGTGCTCAACTATGACATTCTCCCTATACATTATATATATTATATTGGCAATGAGATTGCGGTTGAAGGTGGTGTTCTTCTGCTTTCCGGGTTTATAGACTACAGCATCGACCTCGGGTATAGCAAGAATGGAGCGCCACAGGGTTTCATAACGGTTCTTCCACTCCTTGCTGACGTAGGGCTTCAAATGAGCTACATAATCCATAATCTCTGCCTTGCACTGTTCCTTCTCAGCATCTCCCATGGCTTTGTCGATTGGAGATACAGGTTTCTGCTTGTCACCATAATTATTATTGATGACGGTCGTGGCATTGGGATTGTAGTTCTGCACCGTACCTATGTGTATCTCCTGAAAGGTATTGCCTGTTCCAGGATTGCCTGTTATGTTGATGTCCATATTGCTTTCTTTTATTTGTCATAAGATGTTGCATTTCAAGGTGAAAGAAAGAAGAAACTTTCATGCGACTTTCTTCCTTGCTTTCGGCTCTTGAATGTTGTACCTTTGCATCGCAGTTCAGAAATAAAGTTTAACTTCTGCCGGACGCATTGACTGCATGTGGAAATACCAAGTCCCATACCGGCGATGGGCAAATGTATGATTAAGTATTCAACTTACATGTTGCCAAACCCTATCCATCCTGAGAAGGGATCTCTGGCTTACGCAAAGGCTCAGGTGAACGAGGTGTTGTCGTTCAGAAAGTTTGTACAGCACATTGCCGACCATGGTGGTTACACCCGAGGTAAGGTGAAGGGCGTACTCTCTGATATGTGCACCTGCTTGGTGGAAATGCTCTTGGAGGGTAAGAAGGTGCAGCTCGATGAGCTTGGCGACTTCTGGATTTCTCTCTCCAGCGATGGAGCTGAGAGCTGCGAGAAGTTTACCGCCAACAACATCAAGGCTGTGAACATCGTTTTCACTCCGGGTGTTGACTTCGAGAACTTGCTGAGCAAGGCTGAGTTTGAGACCGTGGCCAGCCGCAGTGCTCAGTCTGCTACCCTCAAGGCTGAGAAGACTGGCAAGGGTTCTGTCGATTTGGAGGCTGCCAAGAACAAGGCCAATTCCTCTAAGAATGAGGGTGACGGCGACAACACTCCATCTGGTGGCACTCCTTCCGAAGGCAACACTCCATCCGGCAGCGAGGGCAGTGAAAACTCTGGCAACACCGATAGCGGAACAGGTGAAGACAACGAGCTTTAGTAAATGCTCTGCCGTGCCCGACTTCGGGTCGGGTACGGCATCCACTAACAAATTCTTATTTTCAAAATGATGTTTCACTTTTAATTCTATATGTATATGAGTAATCAAAATGAAAATCCTAACAATGGTTCCAAGAAGATTTCTTGGGTTTCAATCGTGAATGCTGTTGTTCAGGCGCTTATTGCTGCGCTGACAGCATTGGGAGTAAGTTCTTGCACGAACTTACTCTAATGAGAAATGAGAAATGACAAATTAGAAATTACTTTTCTGAAATGAGGATGATTAATGATAAATTTCCTTTGAGTATTGGGGAGGAGATGGTGCGGAATGAACGGGCACTCCTCTCTAAAGTGGAGGACGGCAAGATGATGATGTCTGCCGACTCCGTGAGATTCTTGGTGTTGCATTGCTCGGCTACACGACGCAATCAAGACTATAGTGTGGCACAGCTTCGTCGTGACCATAAGAGTCGTGGTTTCTATGACACTTGCCTGACACTACGCCGAAGGAATGTCCTTGTCTGGATGCTCATGATGTTTTCGGGTGGATAGAAGAGTTGTGATTAGAACAGATATTCATATTGCGATAAGATTCTTTGATAATCATTCTCATATCTGATCTTCTCGTTAGAACTGATATGAGGACTATGGATAATCTGTTCCATTTCTTGGAGTACCTTGCCTCCTTCACACATGATGGGGTCGAGGTGTTCCTTGAACTGTTCTATGAATGGTGAATAATAGTAGCCAATCTCCTCAATAATGAAGGAATAGATATTCCATGTGTCATTGATGGTAATGCGGTTGTGCTCCGCTTCGCCCAAGGCATACTTTCTCAGATAATCGATATTTTCAGCCTGCAACGCAACTTCCTTGTCATCTTTCACAGGATGGAAATAGCGGTCTATCAGCACTTGCCGCTCTTGCAGGTTGCGCTGGTAAAAGATATTTTCATGGGTGATTGAGGTTTTGCTTTGCTCCACTTCCTCAAAGTGCTCGGCATGAACACCGCTGATGGCTACGCTCATTCCACCGATGTCCATCACCAGACGGCGATCGCGGTCTATACGAATGATATAGCCTTCCAATCCAGCCATTTCACCTGTGGTGATACGGAGTAAAATGCGGTTGCGAGCATAATAATGATAAGGGTGGAGCAGGAAACGGATTCGCTCAGGAGAGGTTTCCGTGATACGCATGAATGGTTGCATCTGTGAGTCGGGTATCTCTGCCACCTTGCCTGTGCTACAATTCTTACACAGACGGGTGTTAGGGAAGTACTCATCGAGATAGGCTTGTATTTCTACGGGAGGACCTTGGAAGAAGACAAGTCCGCTGACTGTGGGTATTTCTCTATGCTGAACCTTTTGCTTGCCCAATTTCTTGAAATAACGCACGGTCTTATGCACAAAATAGGTTATCTTGTCCTTCTCCAACCATTCTTCCATCTTCTTCACTTTACTGTTGTGAACAAAGACGTAAGACCATGTGGTTCCGTTCAATTGATGACACTTCTTTATCGCAGAACCAGTCTTTGCGTCTGGCTCTGTAACGTGGTTGCCCTCTGGAGAAACAAGTTTCTCGCCGGCTGTAGAAAAAGAATTCGTACCATCCGGTTTCATAAATTCTATTCTACTTTATGTCCTCAGCCACAACCATACATGATGGTTGTTGAGATATAGTTAATTTGTTATTGTCGTGCATCATCTTAATCGTTTATGAGAATCAGACATTGCTGCCTTTGCACATGTATCTTTATTTTACATTCATTACACTTTTCTTATTAAGAAAGGGCGAATTCGTTGCAAAAATACGAAAATTGGTTGGAATACGTGTCAGATTTTATCATTTTCTATCTGTCCTAACCCAAAATTCACTCAATTATTTAGCAAATCGGCCTTGGATGCTTCCGGTAAATGGCAGATTTGCACCTGTTTTGACTTTTCCGCCCTTTCTTAATAAGAAAGCGTGAAATTTGCTAACCCTTTTACCCCATCATTTCGGGATGGCGCAATAATGACTATCTGTTTACAATTCTTTCAGGATCTTTTGATTTAGGCCTCACGTTCGGCAATACAAGTCAACTTTTTAAATGCTTTGGCAGGACAAACAAAAGGTATTTCATAGAAGACCTCATTGAAGCATGCAATGAGGCCCTCTATGAATTTAACGGCATGAATAAAAACACAGGTGAAAAAAGAAACCTTCCTTGAACCTTCATATCAGGGACAACTATCAGCCAATATGTCGTTTGTAAACCATACGCTAAAGAGTGATGCTGACAATCCTACTGAGCCAGCAGCGTCATTTTTCTGGCCACTCATACCACCTCCAGTGGAACTATATAACATATACAAAAGAAGAAAAATGAATTTTTTTTCTTTCATTTTTAATACATATCAGATTTTTTTAGTAATTTAGCGCAGTAATTGAAAACGAATTAAAATTATTATATAAAATGGATAATTATAAATACATCAAAGCAAAAGTCTTGCGCGCTGACGATGAGGAGCACAAGTTTATCATCGAATGGGAAGGTAAAATTTATAAGATAGCCCAACTTGCATTTCAAAGGAGGCTACCCCTACCCGATTTTCTTGACTGCAAGCTGCTGACAACGTCAAGTGGCAAAATCTTTATTTCGCAAAATATCGACCTCCTCATGAGAAGCTATTATCATGAAAATGAGGAAGTGGATTTTAAAATCAAACTGACTCTTACCGACAAATACCAGTTGGAAGATCAATATGGTTTAACGGCAATGATGGACCGTGAAACTAATATCAATGCCGCTCTTACACCAAGAGTAAGATGCAGGATCATGAAATTCAGACAAAACTATATGGAGGTAAAACTCGTTGAAGTGCTGGGAGCTGAGAAATCAGAATTCTCGCTCTCTGAAAATGATCTGCAGGAAATATTTGAAGCCATCCACCAGAAAATTCTGCAAGAAGATACGCAGAAAAAGGAACAGACTGATGAATCAGACACAAATTCAGAAAACGATAAAAAACAAGAAGGAACAGATATTGCCAGCTGGAATACAGAGAATTTCAGAAAACTGATGTTGGGTGATACTCCATCTGATATGTTCGATGTGGAATGTCATCGCTGGATTTCAAATATCTCCCAAAATATTTCCCAGAACCAACTTCAAGCTTTACTCCAAAACATACGCTATCATTGTCTCTGTACCCTGCAGAGTAACTTACTACTGCCCCGGTGTAAAGAAGCAGAACGCATATTATTAGAGCAAAGATTTACAGATGTTATCGAGCTGCTGTCTTATTATATCCAGGCCATCCAAATTCTTAAGGAAGGAAAAGCAGAAGATACCATCGAGCATATCCTCTCTACACTCGCAGACTGTGCCTACATCTACCAACCAAGAAAGCAATTCTGCATCATGCAGTGTATTTTCATGCTTGATGTCTCTATCATGGAAAAACAGATAGGCAAAATCCTTTCCACACTCCGTAAGCAGGAAGTATATCTCTGGACACGTACACCATTCCAGATGCAATGGCTCAAACTGCTACAAAGTTACGTGGATTTTACTTATGCGCAGACCGACAAACTTACCAGCGATCCTGCCACAAAGGAGACTATGATTCAGGTATTGGTGACTGAACTGATGCTCAGTAACCATTCTACTCATAAGATATATGATTCTCAACTCATCCAGGCACTACTCTACCGACTGGTATCTCTGATGAACGTGAGCGATCCTAACAAAACACTGCAAAAAGCATTCCGATCACTTTTCACGGCAACAGAATTTGATGCTACCCTACCCTTCAACTGTGATGATGCATTCATCATCGCCAATATGCTCTGCTCGCAGGAAAACAATGAACCGGTAGAAAATTTCGAATCCGCTAAGTTCGAAGGAGAACAGACCATTCTCACTGTCAATGAACAAACCATTGCCATACAACCGAAGAATCTCAACAAAGAGAATCTCTATCTGCCTTTCCCTTCAAGAATGGGATTGTGGCACGGACTCAGCATTCATCTGGACGAGAAACCGCCAGTAAACCTGAGAGGAAAAGTGGGTACTACCATCGAGCACTACAAGCAACTATGGATGTATATCAACCAATCACTCTTTTCCAATAAGCGAAAATCAGACAGTAATAAGAGAAGAAAACTCGATATAGACGACGAAACAAGCATCATTATAACTAAGCAATTAGCCGGACAGCTCATGTTCGAATGCCAAGTTATTGAGGAGGGATATGAATGCACAGGCACCCTGAATGTACTGGAAGATGTGGTACCATACTATCCCGGCGAAGTAAGCATTAAATCCTTCCAATATCTCGACAAGCCACTCGTGCTCAGAGCCTATGTAAAAGACATAAATCCAGATGGAACATACGTGTTTGCCTTGAGCGAAATGATTGAAGATTATGAAGAAGAGGTGCGCGTGAATGATATTTTCTATAACTCCAGACTCACCTGCCTGCTCAATAATCGTGGAGCCGATATCGGGCGAGTACCAGCCATCAGCAGTGAAGGTCTGTCCGTTTCTGTCTCACCTGCGCAGGACATGACTGTAGAGGAATTGAGAAAGGGAATGATTGTAGAAGTGGAAAATATCTCGAAAGGTACAAATGGCTATTTGAACGCCACCTTTGTGCGTGAGGCTCCTGAAAGCCGATTTAATGCAGCAGAAGCCTTTCACCAGCTGATGCTGGGGTATAGCAAGAAAGAAATATACAACCCGCTGGCTGAAAAAGATGAATGGGCAGCATCCCATCCGCTTGGGCCTGTCTATGTGAGTGAATTAATGTGCATCATTGAAGCCAAAGCTACCCTGGAAGAAGACAATCTCAAGGCATACAATTATCTGAATTTCTGCCGGCTGATGGCCATTATCCTGGAAAACAAAGAGCGGATAAGCTACTATGACAGCCGATTGGCCCTCTTGGAGATTCTCAACGATTTTGCCGTATTAGACAAAGTGGATACAAGCAAAATACAGCATATCGCTGATACAGACCCGGAACTCTTCGATAGAAATGCCATCCTGCGACACGATTTCATGCAACTGCGGATCATCGGCTGTCTCGACTGTGAAGACCATTATGAAGAACTTTACCGGTGGAGCTGTTGCAATGAAGATCCGCAACTACAGCAACTCGCCTCGCTCGTTCTCTCTCATAATTTCGTCAAAAAGTCGGGACTATTGTCACAAGCTGTTGATATCTTGGATAAGATCAGAGCGCTTCTCAAACTCCAGAAATCGTCCTCCAACAAGAAAAACTATGGAAAGGAAGATTTCCATACCGAGTTTAAAACCTCTATCATCTATCCGGAGAATTCCATGCGGGTAGATGTTCAGGCTCAGACTAAAAAGATCATGCAGGAATTGTGTGCTTTCCTCAATGCCGATGGTGGACACCTGTATTTGGGAGTATCAGACATTGGGTATGAGATGGGATTGGAGGAGGATCTGAAGAATCAACTCTTTAAAGGATCTCGCGATAAGTATGAGGTATATGTAAATAATCAGATTGTCTATTATCTGGGGCAAACGGGTGCCCACTACATCCATACTCATTTCGATGAAGACGTGAAGAATGCAGTGCTCATCATCGATGTTGCCCCATGCCCTACCCCTATAGCAGTAGGCAACGAGTATTTTGAGCGCATGGGAACATCGGCTCGAAAGGTAAACGACAACTATCGTGACAAGTTCCTTGCCATCCGCCAGCAAAGAGCCCAGGAGCTTGCGCCGCATATAGAGGATAAGAAAACCGATTCCCTCATGCCAGAAACTGTACCGGAAAAGGAAATCGTAAAACCTGTGGAATCTGCACCTGTAACTGATTTCATCCAGACTTCACGCATACGCAACAATGCCCTCCACGAATACGAGGAAGGTTGGAGACCATCAACGGCCGTCATCTGCCTAATGGGAACCGACGAATACAAGGTACTCGATGAAGATGACTGGCAAGACTACCGCCTGAAATTAGCTGTACATGAAGATGAAGAAGAAGGATGGCTGATTCTTGTTTACGAAAGCGGAAGGGTGTGCAAGGTATCGGTAGAAGAGCTCTTGCAGCGAGAAAGAGGCAGAGTGTTTAAGCGCAATGCCGACGAAAAACTGATATTCGCATCCATCGCCACCAATGCCGACTCTGTCTGTGTAGGTTTCATAGATGGCAAGAACAATCGTTATGTACGTTTCGATGACGTAGAAAGATTCGGTCAATCCAAAATGCAGGGCGATGGTACCTTGCCAATGGACGTACCTAATTCGGGAGTACACTATGTGGAAGTGATAGCTATCAATAAAGTTCCTATCTTACGCAACATAGGAAGAAAAACAATAGGATGCATCCTCAAAACAGTAGAAGGAAAACGCTGCTTAGCAGTTTTACCGGACTGCAAAAGTACTATCCGGATGTGATAAAAAAATATCTTAGGATACTTGGGAAAGTAACCTAAGATATCTGTTTCGGATTATTCTTCCTTTATTTTCCATTCGCTGATGGTACGCTGGGTACTGTCAAAGCTGATGCCTATTTTTACCAGTCGCTTGCCCTCAGAATGATAAGGGAGCATGTAGCCTTTTTCATCTATCTGGACCAATGCCTCTTCGGCACTTTTATCTACCTTCAGTTCGAAGACGTAGATTGTATCAGGCATGTGCATCACGGCATCAGCCCTGCCGATGGCACTCTTTACCTCCGTACGTATATATATATTGAGGAAGCTGAACATCAGATAGAAAATGGTCTGATAATGCTTCTCGCTATGATTCTCCAAATCGTATGGTATCGTAGCCATATACGTGCGCATGTGTTCCAATGCTGCCTCAATATCATTGCGGTAAACTGCCTTGCAGAAGCCTAAGAGGAAAGCATCATTATCGGAACGGCGAGGGTTTACATAATGAGGAATCAAGGAATTGAGTAAGCCATTACGTACCTCCCCGTTTGGGATGCCTAAAGTATATTCCTGAAACATCGGATCATATTTCTTGATGGTCAGGTAACCACTCTGATAAAGCAAAGGCAAGGCATCTGTCATTTCCTCCGTTGATTGGTCGAAAGAGCTGAGTACTGCCTCCTGACTTTCCAATGTAGAAAGATTGACATGATATTTATCCAATAGTTTCAAAAGGAAGGATGGAGTGCCGGAACCGAACCAATAAGGGGCAATGTCACGTGCATTCAAAGCCTTTACCAGACTGAACGGATTGAAGACATCCTCTGAATTCTTGCTGAAATGATAGCCGTCGTAGAATCGTGTCAGCTCTGCCAGGCATTCCTCATACGTCATGCCAAGCGCTTCGCCCATTGCCTCTACATCCGGTTTCATCTGCGTGGTTAGTTCCGTCTTGCTGATGCCACAGATTGCCGAGTACTGGTCGTACAGACTGATATTATCGAGGTTGTTGAGTTCGCTGAAGATGCTGAGCTGCGAGAATTTAGTGATACCTGTGATAAAGGTAAACTCTAAGTATGGATCGAGCTTCTTCAATGGGCTGTAGAAATTCTGCATGATACGACGGAGCGGTTGCAAATTCTCCTTCTCATGCACTACATCCAATAAAGGGGCATCATATTCATCGATGATGACCACAGCCTTTTCTCCCGTTTGCTTGTATGCTCGCTTTACGATTCCTTCCAGTCTTTCATTAGGATATTTTTCACCTTCTCCCTTACCATAAAGTTCTTCGTATGGCAAAAGTTCCAGATTCAGATAATTATTCAAAGCATCAGCATCAAAATGCTTGGCTCCACTCATGTCAAAATGAAAAACTGGATGTTTCACCCATTCTTTCTCATAATCAGCAATGGCTAATCCTTCGAAAAGTTCTTTTTTCCCCTCAAAATAAGCTTGAATGGTAGAGGCAAAAAGAGATTTTCCGAATCGTCTTGGGCGACTCAGAAAGACATACGACATCTGTTTTTCTCGGAAATCCACGATGTATTTGGTCTTATCTACATAGAGATAATTGCCTTCACGAATCTTCGAGAATGTCTGTATTCCTACAGGATAGAAATTTACTATTTTTGCCATAATCTTACATGTCTTACGTTTGCGCTGCTAAATTACAAAGAAAATCCGAATTAGCCAAATATAAATTCAAATAATTATCCTCCACTTTTTCACCAGCTACCAGTTACTCTCCCTTTTCCTGATTTTCTGACACTATCATGCGAATCAATTCCTCGTTAGTTTTGCTGTCAAAAACTAAAGGGATATACTGGTTTTCAAACTATCCGCATATATGAATCGTGAAAACGAATTATACTTTCATGTCATTTCTGACTGCTAAGTTTAAATTAATTATATTTTGATGTCAGTTTTGCAGAGTCTTTTGCCATTTTTGTCAATATCTGTTCACTCCAAACAGACAGATTGAATTGGCACATAACTTGCTCATATATAGAGTGAAAGCGGAAGCCGAAAGGGCAAGGGGAACGATAAGAACCCTAAGCAATGACATTTGAGGGTTTCTTGAAATCCTTGAGCCTCGAAAGCCGAAGCAATCATTATTTTAAAAGGATAAATATAATAAACAATTAGAAATCCCGACAGAGCCGAGAGGCGAAGAGAGGACGAGAAAAATAAAATTTGGAGGTTTTTCATTATGTTGTTAGCTCGTAGAAATAACAGTGTTTCAAATTGGTTGAACAATTGGTTTAATGACAATTTCTTTGATACAAGCTTGATGCCACATATGAACGCCACCGCTCCTGCAGTTAATGTCAAGGAAGATGAAAACGCTTATACGATGGAGATTGCAGCTCCTGGTTTGAAGAAAGATATGGTCAAGATGAACATTGACAAGGATGGTTATCTGAATGTATCTATCGAGAACAAGGACGAGAAGAAGGAGGAAAAGAAGGAGGAGCATTACTTGCGTCGTGAATTCTCTTACAGCAACTATTCTCAGAGTTATGCTCTGCCAGAGAATGCCAATCAAGAGAAGATTTCTGCTGAGGTCAGCGATGGTGTCTTAAAGATTGAGATACCTAAGGTAGCCAAGGAAGAAAAGAAAGACGATGTTAAGCACATTGAGGTGAAATAATCACTCATAACGTGCTAACCCGTTTTCTGGATGATATTTCATAAGCATCGGGAAAATAATTAAAACGAGAGGGTGTGTCATGAATTTATGGCGCACCCTTTTTTTTATTTTACCAGGTTCTCACTATCACAAACCTGACAAGAATAAGACTTTAGGCATGCTGACACAATAATAATCAATCTTTTTGAAAAGCACAAAACAAGTATTAAACGAATATAGCATAAAAAAATTAATTGGTTATCAAACCACATTTAAAAGTAAGAAATCTATTTTTTTAAGCTTATCTCAGTTTAATTCTGTAGAATATTACCTCATTTATGGTAAAATATTCATTAAACATATATTTAATCTCCCTCAAATCCGCAACCGCCCTCATAAGATGACACAGAGG
>NZ_QTXV01000059.1:0-18149 GCF_003461825.1 Prevotella sp. AM42-24
CCTCTGTGTCATCTTATGAGGGCGGTTGCGGATTTGAGGATCATTTTGAAATCTTTTATCTTTGAACCACTTATCTTCACATCGTTTCACTAAGTCATCAACAGACATTTTGTTCCATTTTCCTGTTGCGTCTGCTATCATTTTGGCACGATATACAGAATTTATGCCGTGCATATTATCCGCAGCTTGTGCTAAAATAGAACGATTATCCTCTTTGTCCAAAGCCTTCATGAATTCCTTGTTCTGGTTCTTTTCAATCAGCTTTTTCTCTTGAATAATAGTTGATGCCATGTATCTACTGTAATACTGTCGAATACAATAATCAACCTGTGAGAAACTTTGATAATTATTTCCTTTAGCCATGTTTGTTAACATTTAGAATCCTAAAATCTGTTGGCGAGCTTGCTCGATAGCCTTGTGGTAAGCAGTCATCTGCTTCGGATAAAAACGTGATAGCCAGTCATCCATAGATATTTGATTGTTGATGAATTGTATGGCTTGTTGACGAGTTATCTCTATAGACTTTTCGCCTTTTTCTCTTCCATTGAACCAAGCCTTTGTCCAACAACGCATACCTGGAGTATCGAAATATACAGAGGCTTCTCTCTCCACATCATAACTGCCAACATTGATTGCCAAATCTGCGAGAGGATCTTCTATCAATCCGTCTTCGGCAGCTTGATTAGAAAGTTTTTTTTTTGCTGCTCATCCCAATTGGAAGGGAATATAGAATGCTTGGAAACCATATATCCCAGGAAATCTTCTATCAGAAGATTCTGCATTTTCTCAGCCAAAGGCGCACTTCTACTTGACAATCCAAGAGGGTTGCTTACGTCTGGAATTTTCTCGAAGAAGTAATTCTTGCTCGCTGCTTGCGTGAAGATGTTTCTCAAAATGGTGTTAAACCGAGAGGGTGGGGTATAAGCCTCTATTCTTATATCATTCATGTAGTTGGGAAACCATTGTAACATCATCATAAGAATCTCATCCTTGTTAGCATCGAAATTCGTATTTATATCCTTATTACCTAACTTTTCTGTAGTAGGCATTGCCTTAATACCCATTGCGGCAAGTTGTTGAATATTAGCCCATACCATAGGGAGAAATTCATTAGGGTCTATATCCTTACCATCAAAACGTACTCCCAAATGAAGGAAATCACCGCTCTGAGCAATTTCGTCACCTGCCTTAATTTTCATGCCATAATTTTTGAAGGCTTGCGATACATGCCCATATGTTACTTCATACTTTCCGTATTTTGCAACAATATAATTATCAAGAGTGGCATTCTGCCCCATACCTATTATATAGCCAGAAGCTATAGCATATAGAGTTTTATCTTTTACAAGCAAGTCAATTCCTTGGTGTATGAAATCTTCTCCAGTCTTGGGATTCTTTTGCTTGCCATACCCAAGAGTAATTTGTAATTCTTCGTCTTCTTTAAGAGAAAAAGGCATCATATAGCCACTTTCGGACTCCAGAAGCATATCTTTAAAATTCTTATTCATATTATTAAAAATCTTTTTCTATAATGATGGGAAGGAGTGAGCAGCACTCCATTCCCATACAAATAATAATTGTTTGAAACATATATGTAGCATTAGTGGATATTGAAAGCGTCTCTACACAAACAGAGATAACTCCAATAGTTCCCAATGTAAATATTAATGCGGCGGTCTTTCTCATAATTATATACCACGTGAGCGAACTATCACATTTTCATCATCTTCAACAGGCTGCTCCATTGTCTTTATACGTTGAGCTGGTGTAGTGGATTGAATAGCTCCGAATCCATATTGCTGTTGAGGAGTTGGTTGAATCTGTGACGATTGGTGATTATTGATATTTTTCAATGTCATTCCACCTAACATAAGACTCGCAGCCTTGCCAAGCCAGCCGAAACGACCAAACATCATATAAGCAGATACGAGAAGACCTGCCAAATCAAGTTTGCTGACATTGCCGTTTGTGACAGAGTTCAAGGCATTGTTCATACCGCCCATTAAGCCATTTGCCATCCCATATCCTTGTTGCCCCATCATTTGGTTCATTGTTGGGTATTGCTGGGCTGTTGGGTCTGAATAATAGCCATTTCCATCATTTATCATTCCATTACCATTAAATGTACCTGTAATCATTTCTTTACCGCCTTGATAAAGATTACCAGCTTCGTCTACTACAGCAATGGTACCATCTTTAAGACGGTAATAAACATCGCCAGCTTCATTCATAACACCGCCAACCATACCTGTTAAGTTGTCATGTAACTGTGATGCACCATCACCAGCAATAAGTTGTTCGGCAAGATTTACGGCTCCACCTTGTTTTGCTTCTTTACCACCAACAGCACCCATCAGTGGTTTAACAATACCATTGCCATTATAAACATTATAGGCAACCCATCCTGTGCCAGCCAATATTGCAAGGCCTTTGGCATTTTTTGTGGCTCCTCTTGCTGCTCTAAAACCAAATTCTGCCGTACCTTGAATCCCCCTTCCTGCTTTATTCATGCCTCGTATACCAAGTCGCCCTGCGGTTTTCCAATTTTCGGCATTCTGATACCATCTTTGTTTGGCAACAGATTCCCCAATATCACTTCCAATTTTTTGTGCTTCTTTAGCTGTCACCTTGGTTCCTTGACCTGCAATCTTGGACTCTTGCTTCAAGGTGTTTGGATTTATAGGATTGAAATGTGGCGTAAAACAAGCCTTTGGCAATGATTTTTCCCATGCCTTATATCCACTTGTCCTACCACCTTTGTACAAATTGTTAAAATGTGACTGAAGCTGAGAAAATTCCTTCCTCGTATATTGATTCCCAGTTTTTAAATCACCGAAACGACCTTTAACGTATTCAAAACGAGGCACAAGGTTTCCGTCAACTTTAAACTGAGGATTCCCAATACTTTTAATTGCCGCATTTGCCTTTTTAAAATCTGCAACTTGCTTCAATTCTGCTTTTGATACCTTAGCAACTTGCTCTGCAGCTTTAGCTCCAGAACCACTGAACATTTTGCCAATACTCTTAGCTGACTTCATTCCATATTCAGCTATATATGAATACCATCCACCCATAATTATATTCGATTTTAGTTCTTTACTCAGGATAATGTATTTCCACAACGGCTCTTGCCTTGTGTGACTCGGTCTTAGGTGTTGGCAATATTCCTCCATTTACAGCAGAACAAAGCCATGCCTGTAGGCCGGCGTTCTCTTTAACTTCCGTGGAAGTCCAATACCAACAATCTCCGTTCAAGGCAATCGGTGTGCCTCCGAATCTCTCGATGATGGGATTTATCTGCCTTGCAGCAGCAACAAGTAACCGCTGCTCTGCTACGCTTGGAATGAAGTCGCTTTGTCCATTTTCATGGAAATCCATCATCTTCATAGCCAAAGGTGAACCTTTGCCAGTTTCCTCGACATAACTGTTATACATGGCTATTGTGTTGGAATATCCGTCAAATGTGGAAACATCGCCACTCGTTCCGTTAACCAAGCCAATGGAATCACAAAATATCTCGTTCACTTCCTTGAACATAACAACAAGTGCCGGATGTTCTTCTGTCTGCTCTGCAAACACAACGCCAACGGCTTTTCTTTTTGACTGGTTGAAATATGTTGTAGTGTCCATGCAACTATGGTCATCGCACAGGACGTAGCCTATATGTACGTTAGGGTCTATCGGCTCATGATCATCACATGAACAGAGAGTGTTGGACATGAATAACACCAGTAGAAGCCCCATTAACGGCTTATATATTATTTTCAATCTTGATTTCATATTCTTTTCTTTATAATGGTATTTTTACACCTATGGTTGCTCCAGTTCTGAATTTATTCTTGCCACGAATGACAAAATCCTCTTTCACCTGGAAGAACACACCCCAACCGTTATAAAGGTTGTAAGTATGCTCATATCCTAAGTGACCTGCACTTATCACCTTATCTAAGTCACTTCCAACGCTTACACCGATGCGGAAGTTGCCATGATGGTTCCTTCCTCTGCTTACACATGGCTTGTAGGCTGCACCTACAGTCCATGTATTATAGTTGTGCCAAAAAGACTCATTGGTAATATGACCAGCCTCTGGATCTTCTTCGTATTTGAGGTAGCCTGTGGCAAAATATTCCCAGGCACTATGGTATTCAGTTTCATGCTCATAGGCAATAGTGGCTTCAACACCTCTTGGATAAGAACCTCCAACACCTACCATAATATGATTTCCGTGACTTTGCGCATGGAGTGTGCCTACACAGACGAAGGCAATAACAAGTATTGCCATCATCCGTGTAGGAATATGTTTTATATTATCTGTAATCTTCATTATTCATCTATTTATATGGTTATTACTCTTCTCTCAACAAGAGTGTATCGAAGGCATCTGCCGCCAAGACATCCTCATAATCGAGATTCATTGAGATAGTGCGACCAGAAATTTGCTTCTCTGACAGCTCTATGGTAAGAACCTTGTCATTAGGGAAGGTCATCTTCTTCAATACGATAATGTTTCGATAGCCTTTCTTGAAACGGATGCTTCTGTCAAGCACAAGTGCAGGTTTTAACTCTATAGTCTGAACATTGGTTGACTTCTGTTGTTTCTTGTCTTGAAGTTTCACTCTCAACTCATCAATATCAAACGGAAGATTCGTATTGTTCTCTACAGAAAAGTCGATGAAGAAATACTCTCCTACAACATAGATGTTGTTAAGGCGCATCTTCATCTTATTTTGATAAGTAAAAGTACTTCTATACTTGGCTGGACTCTGCCATACTTTCATGGCATAACTTACCATGTCCACGGTTGACATACTTACCTCTGGGTTATGGAAGGCATTGCGTTCCACAAGTTCCACCTCTTTGTCGCTTACTGCCTCTTGCAACTTACTTGTATAAATCATTGCGTACTGAACACGGTATCTTTCTGTGATGATAGTCACGATACCAAGCACGTCACCATCGTTGTGGTTGCCTGTTTTCGGTTTAAGGCGTATCACATTGTCAAGCGGCTTATCACCAACGACGCTATCCGTGGAAATGTCAACAAGCTTGATTGGTTCGGAAGCTGTGATGATGGTAGATACATTCTCGTTCACTGTAAGCTGCTCCATGTTATAGTATGATTTCTGCGCATTGGCTCCCAATACTACGCAAACGCACATGATAAGAAGTGCGCACATTCTTGATTTTATTGTATTCATATTGACTGTCTTTTTTATTATCTGTTATTTTTTGCACTCTTGCCTTGCTTCTGACTCTCGTCAACAAGATAGACCTTTGTACCATACTTCAAACGTACACGATTCTTCTTGGCGGCGGAACCTAAAGCACTCATTACTCTCTGTGAGGCATTTTGAACGGCTGTATTAGCCCAGTTTTTAATACCTCCTGAGTGAGTTGAAGAGTTGTCTATGATATTACTTCCTTGCATTGCTGAACTTACTACATCTTGCGCAGTTTCTCTGAACTGGCTGATAGGTACATACAATCCTTCAAGTCCGTCCGTGTCAAAGATAGAAAGGCTTACCTTTATGATTTCCTCATTGTAGAAGACACTCTCAACCTTTCCATTCACTCTTTGTTTTCCGAAACCGCTCATTATGGCATATAGGTAAGTTCCCTTTCTCACGGTGACATCGCCTATCTCAACATCATCAAGAAGACGAAGGCGCACACGGCTGCCGTCAACGGCTTTCACATTCTCATCGATGATGGCGGTAATCAACTTAGATTGCTCATTACTGCCGCCGATGGTATTGAAGTAATCAGAAGTCTGCTTTGTCTTCTTGACAACTTTTTCAGGAGATTCTTCTCCTTCTGCCTGGTTGTTGGAAGAACCTCCATTGCCATGTCCTGGCATCCCATTATAAGAACCACTATTAGGATTGTTGTATATAGGATTGCCTTCTTCATCATAACTTATGCTTGAAGACGAACTTCCAGTGCTACTTCCACCGCTTCCTGCCATATAGTTGTTGGAACTATTGCCGGAAAGGTCTCTGTCCATTTCTTCCCAATTGCGCTGTCGGCGCATTCTTTGAACTCTTGCGATCTCTGAGTCGCTGACTGGTGCAACAAAATCATTACTTGATGTAGAACGACTTCTACGCTCCTGGCGAACTCTGTTTTGCATGGCTCGCAGCTTACGCTTCTCTTCTTGCTCGGCTTGCTGCTGTTCTAATTGGTTTGCTTCTCTCTCACTGTAGCGAGAATCATAATCCTGCTTCTTATTGACAGAATCATTGTCATTTTCGACATTCTCCACTCCAGAGAGGTCTGAAATATTGCCGTACATATCTTCCGTATTGTCCATCTTACTACCAAGGACACTATCGGTGTTAGCCTCAGGCAAATCGCTTGACAGATAGTCTGTTGTCTTCAATCGAGGGTCTGTAGTGTCTGCCGTCTCAGTGTGAAATGTCTTAATGAGCATGTAGCCCACGAAGAGAACTGGCAAGTATAAGATAAGCGGAAGCATATACTTCGGTTGCTTGAAATTTATCTTTTTCATATTTATCTGTTATTAAATTGATGTCGATTGTTCTGCATTGCAGAGTCAACTCTTTCTACCGCTGTTCCACCATGTGAACGGCTATTGTGACGGTTGTAGGCTCTTACCATATTAAATATGTTCAAGGCAAAACAGCCGATGACTATACCGAAGACAATTACGAGGAATGCTTTTCGGTTGTCATTCGCCCAAAGCTGAATTTTTCCAAACAGCCAAGGCAACTTGATCTTTTCGGCAAATTTACGTCCTGCCTCTACCTCTCTCTCATAACGCTCCTTATACTTAGGGTCGTTCTTATCTGGCATCGGTTCCCCGATTATGATTTTCTTTAAACTCATATATTATAAAGTTATAAGGGGTTAATAATCTGATTTCTTCTGCTCTTCAAGGTCTTTATTTACCAACGTTCTCCAGTTGGTTATCAAAATTCCATGAGGATTGTTCTCTGTTCTCGGCACATGCCTAAGATTACCTGCTGTTATGATTTGACGCATCAAGATACTCGTTCTACGCTCAATGCGCTGTCTGCCATAATAGGTGAATGAAAGCGAATCGGTGTTAAGCTTTATACTGTCACAGAATATACTGCAGATAGTGCTCGTACCGATTACGTTGTTATAGAATCCCTTTTCCTTTAAGGCATTGTACTGAGCCAAGCCAGTTTCATCAATGAGATACATAGCCTTCTGCATGGTATATTGAATATACTTATCATCAGGTGCAAGGGTGAAGAAAAGATGATGGAACATTTCAATGTCACTCTTTGCTTCCACTTCAAACGTCTCAGACATATCTGTCTGTTTAACCAAAATAGGCACGTTCCCGTCCAATACATAGATTTTCTTATGCGCATCGTCCACCATAGTCTTTGCTATAATAACGCTGCCAAGACTGATGACAACACAGCCTACAAGAAACAGACAGCTCACAATCATTACGAGCTTTATCTTGTTTTCTACATTCTTTAATACTGCCATTGTTTTTGTTTTTACAGTTCATTATTATCGCATGAGACCCATTGCGCTTTGCTTTACAGTAGAGGCAACACCTTCACCAAAGTTTCGAGTAGAGAATGCTGTATCGCCTTCTGGAATCATCCATGCCGCCAAGTCTGGTACAAGATTCAAGCATCTTAAAGAAACTACAGATGCTACCAGGAGGTAACCGCATGTCATAAAGGCATTCTGTACGTATGCCGTTATCGTACTATCTGTTGTAGTTATCGCCGTGAGGTTTTCTACTTGCACACTTAAAACTATATCAAAGAGAAGAAGAATATAAAATCCTACGAAGTATAACATCGCTCCATAGAAATGTACCGTCAGATATCTCGTCAGCCATTTCGCCCAACTGCTTTCCCATTTCGGTAATACTGAGAACGCCCATTGAATCGGACCAAATATCGTTAGCATACCTAATAATATCTGTTGGCAGAATATCGTGCTCCACCATCCGATTTTGTAAATTACAAGCGACAGAAACATGACAATCTTATCCAATCCGATAATGATTCCTGAAAAAGTTGCTTTGTCGGCAAGTCTTTGTGCGGAAGCAGATGCCTTAACTATACCCTCAGCATCTTGTACTTGATTGGTAACGTCCTGCGCCTGTGCGGATTTGATGATTTCTGCCGTAATCTTTCCTTCTGGTGCAATCTTGTCAACCTTTTCGTCTCGTTTCTTTAACAAAGGTGCCAAATCATTGTACTTTGAACTAACCTGTTCGGCTTCTGCCTCATACAGGTCATGTGTATAGCTGCCAATACAGTTTGGTATGTAAGCCAACGCATCAAGGATGCTTGCGTTGCTGTTTCCCCCAATTCCTGACATACTTGGTGGGTACCAAAAACACATGACAAGTGCAATACCAAGCACCTTCATAATCTTGAACACATCGATAGGCTCATTCTTAACCATCATCTTGTAGGCTAATCCACCTGCCACAATGATGGAGAACAACGCTCCCAATGCCATACTCATTTGTAGAATCCACCAAAATGGTCCTTGGGAACCAATGAAGTCGGAATTGCAAAGAAACTCGTTGGTTTGGAAAACCACATTGTCAATATCCTCATCAAACAGGTCTATACCTATCGTATTAGAGAGGTCTGTGACAAAATCTGCCATTCCACCAGTCGCACTTCCAGTAGCTCCACTGGCTTGCAATAATAGTGATGTAAACATAGTCTTTAAACTTTTTATATATTAAACTTTATAGTTGCTTGTTGTTTATCTGCCTGTTGCTATTCCATCAGTACCAAAAGCAGTTTGCCATCTTCGAAGGGCATTTTGTGCAATAACCTTTGTGGATGAAATACGCTGAATCTTGGTTCTGTTGGCAAGCAGTTCTTGTGCTCTTTTGCCGCCTCTCCATACTTGAAGTTGCTGTACCAAAAGATTGTTGCGCTTGATAATATCCCTATAGATGGCAAGAAACTCCTTCTTCCGCTGACCCATATCAAGATATGAATCCTGGATGTACTTTATAGCCGTCTCTATGCAGTTGTAGATGTTTCTCCAAGTTCTATAATCCTCGGAGGTTCCGCCACTTGAAACGATACGGCTGATATTCCTATTGAAGATTTCGAGTTTACCGTTGATTTTGGCTTTTTCTGAGAACCAGGTTACATCTGTAGCCTTGGAACGGCTTTCAATATTCAAAGCCTCTATCTTTGCTCTTGCCACATAGTCGGAATCTATCTTTTCTGCAGGAGCTTTCTCCTCATTGACGGCTGCCATAACAGAAGTTCGGTATATGAGCTTGTTTCTTTCGTTGGCATCCCTCTGATACGATTTATGAAACGTATTGTAATATGCAGCAGGAGTCAATGCTCCTGCTCCAGTTTCCATTGTAAGGAACTGGTTCATAATGTCATTCTCATGGATTTTCGTTACACTTTGTGCGTTTACAGTGGTAACAGCTACGAACAACATTATTACATAAATTATAGTTCTTCTTTTCATAACTTCACATTATTTATATTGATTGATCTTTTCTTCGTCGTTCTCCAAGAAGTCCGCCACCGCCAAGTGTCTGTTTCGGCTGGTAACTTTTCTTCTCTTGCAAACAGGTGTATGCCTTTGCTTGGGCTTTAACCCAATCGCCATAGGCTCCATTAAGGATTTCCTTCATGCTTCTCGCTCGATAAATCTCTTTTTTCCAAAATCCCATACGGACATTCATGTAGCCCCACAACTCTAAATAGGCTGCTGCTATATAATTATCTATATTGTCAATGGAAGTGTTTATATTATCCAGGCATTCCATCATATCTAACACCTTAGTTTCCTTGGGTGAGTTTTTCCCTCCGACAAGAAGCACAAAATCATTGTATGATGACTTTAGCTCTTTAGCCTCCTTCTCAATTGCCTTAACAGTCTTCTTACTTGTAGTAAGTATTATTGTGTCGGATGGCCAAATAGCACCATGCAAAAGTATCTTGTTGGTATAGGTATCTACAAGATTCCAGTAACCCTTAATATTTGCGTGCACTCTTTGGGAGGCGTTCACGGCATGAAATGCTGTTGCACCAGTCTTCAATATGAGGTCAACGACATCAAAACACCTTCGGTATCTGTCCAAGGTATCGCTAACAGTTCTGTATTCATTCACCTTCTTGGCATTTATCTTATGGTATTCCAAAACGCCAAGCTCGGCTGCAACTCTCACTTCCAACAGTCCTCTTACCTTCTTATGGTGCTTTATCATCGCCTCCAGTGAAGTAACATCACCTTGGGCTTGAACTCCAAGAACAGAAAAAAAGGAAATTACAACCAATATGTATCTGATAATATTGCGTCTCATAACTTTATTATTTATTTCCTGTATTATTATTAACTGCCGTACTGTCTTTCTTCACGTTATTCGTCTTACTCATTGCCGCAATACTTGCGTCTTCCCATCGTTGTAAACAATACTCTGCTATGGTTCCACGCCCGCTTCTGGTTACAACATCAAGTATCTGATGTTTGAGAAAGTCAAGAAGGCTCTGCCTTGCTTGCATAACATGTTCCAGGAACACAAGCTGTGCATAAATCTCCGTCAACTGATATTCCACATCCCTCGCAATATCAAGTCTGTCGCTTGCCCATAACAGATGTATGGAGTTATCTGACTCATCATCAGAAGTGTCAACCTTGTTGGAATATTCATATCTGATGCTTATACTGCAATCCGGCATGTCTTTCATCAATTCCTTCAGTCGTTTATTAACTTCTTCAGTACGCTCTTTCTCTGTCTTTTTCATGTCGAGTTTCATAACTTCCACAACATTCTCGGCACTTGAATTGCCTGACAGGGTGAAATCAACCGACAATATTGGACGGTGGATTCTTATGCCAAGGAAATACTTTGGCTTTCGAGCCAGTTTCAGAACTGCGGTATATGTGACATTCGCTTTCGCAGAAGGACAATAGGCATGTCTGACAAATGTGTATTCGCCACTGCCGTTAACCCATTCTCCCTCATCCTGCCACTGCAACTTATACATGGCTTGCAACTCTCGCATATTGGATGGTATGCGATAGGCTCCATCCAAATTGTCCGACATATCATTATAATATTCAGTCAATGCTTGGTTGGTCTGGTTGAGATTATTCTGAGCCACAGATAACTGATTTTGCAATTGTGCGTTTGTTGCATCAAGAGAATCGTACTCCTTCTGTAGTCGGTTTGCCAATGGATAATTGTTGGCTTGCTTTGCTGCTCGAATCCTGTCAATCAAGTCCTGTTGTTTCTTGTCGTTGGCAGAAATTTGTTTCTTCAAAGAATTTACTTCGTTTGTATATTGCTGCTTCTGCTGCAACAGTTCCTTGTCACCGCCATCAGAAGATTGGTCAGGATTGTTTGCCATCGCAAACTGTTTTGACTGTTCTGTCAGACTTCCTTTTTGCGATTTGCTGTTCTCTTTCCAGTTGAAAGAACCTTCGCCAAGATTGGCTCCTCCACTACAGTTGGCAACGAAAGACACGGTATTGCAACCTTCCAATTTCTTTTCATCTGCCATCGTGTAAAAACGAGGGGCATCACTGCCAAGCTTATAGACCTTTCCATAATTTTCATCATTCGGATCTAAGTTGTCATTATAACTTTTCAAACGAGCTTTCAGCTTCGCCTCAAAAGTTTCCTTATCCATACTCTGAGAGTCGAAAGTTTCCTCATAGATTTCTTGCTTGATGTACCATGAATCTACAACTTTAACAGAATAGCTATAGAAACAATGTCGTTTATGGTGGGTTGATCCCCATCCATGTTTATAACTTTCCCGGCGGTCTTCATGATTTAATGTATAAGTTATACTACAAGTATGCCCTGGGTTATTTTGATTATATACATTTACCTTTTCTTGATTCCATCCCGACAAAGAATTTGCCTTGTTTTTAATCTCATTTTTCTCTGCTGTAGTTAAAGAGTGACAATATTCATTATCTTTTGGACTTATATAATGATTCCATGCTGTATTCCATCGAGAATCATTACGGTCTTCATAAGAGTCTGGTTTATATGTGCAAATAACCTTAGTGCCACTGTCTTCTGTATAGATATACCATCTTTGTGTATAATACTGACCTTTCAGCTCCTTTAGATAATTTGTAATATATCCAGTGAGATTGTAGTCATCTATCTTAAAAAGTCTGGCTACTCCTGCTGCATCAGGA
The DNA here is from genome assembly GCF_003461825.1 of Prevotella sp. AM42-24. NCBI lineage: Bacteria > Pseudomonadati > Bacteroidota > Bacteroidia > Bacteroidales > Prevotellaceae > Prevotella > Prevotella sp. AM42-24. The sequence continues at coordinate 12,166 of NZ_QTXV01000059.1, forward strand.
GTAACTATAACCTGCATAAGAAGGTCTTTGACTTTTGCACCATTCTTCACTTGCTCATAGGTTTCTCTGAACTTATCGTACATCATCCAAATGGAATCCGTTGATGAATGGAATATGTTACCAATCTTGCTTGCCTTCTCCAAGTTGGCATCTACAGTCTGTTGTCCAGCGGATGCAATGACATCGCCGAAGTGCTTCATGTCTTTCTTCAAATCCTCCTTTGACAAGCCCTTACCAAAATCACCAAGTTTGTCAAGCAAAGCTTTCCAATTCACATTTCCAAGCTTGGCAAGATCAAATAACTTTTTCAGGTCATCGCTTACAACAAGAAACTTAATGTCCTTGAATGACCGTTTGCCATTTGTGGCAACCAGCTCAAACTCTTTACACAGGTTTTCAACATTTGAAGTCGTTTTGAGCAGGTAAGGCCCCCAATAGAGAGCATTCTCTGGATATTTTAAAAACTGTGCTGCAACGGTAATGAACTTTGGCATTATGCCGTCTTTCACCAGGCTGTATATGCGCTTATAATAATAGTTCTCCTCTGAGGCGAACAATCCCGGATTACGCATTGCATCCCTGTCATTCTTCTTTGATACAAAGATTCCAGCCATCGCTATGCTACCGCTTTTATAATGTTGAAATATGGAGTCAAGAGCTGTTGCAGTATTACCTTCCTCGGCTCCTTCCACACCATAAGCAGTACCCATTGCTGTAATGGTTGTAAAATCAACGTTTATATTGTGCCAGCCTAACGCTGACACAGTTTGTATAACCGCTGACATCAATATGAGAACTATTATTCTACGCATAAACATATTATTTTTTATTCATTTGGTTGTACATTTTACCTTCCTTCATAACGAGCTTGGCAAATGATGTGCAATCAAGTCCACTGTCCTTCCAGTCTTTTACAAACACCTCAATGCCATGTTGATAGCTACCTTTGAGCTGTTTTCTGTAGAACTTGAATGCTTCCTTCTCTACCTTCTCTGTAGTGTAGTTGATGTAACACTCTGGCGGTTCCTCAACTCCATACACCTCACCGTCCTGTCCTCGCTTGATGAAAACTTCCTGAAATCGTGAACGACCTTCATGGTTGTCAAGACGGTTGATAGTGAATATTTTCTTGCAATCTATATCTGTAAGAGAAAGAGTTGCCTTGATATCATCAAACTTATCCTTGAATTTGCTCTGGTCAAGAAGCATGAACACATCTGAGTTATTGATGATGGCTTCCTTAACGATAGGTGAAGAGGTAATATCCTGGATTTCCTGTGTTACCACACCCACCATAGCCCAATGCTTACGAGCTGTCTTATACAGATATTTAATATAGTCTGCCATCACTGGTGTAGCAATGGCTTTCCATGCTTCTTCAATTACAAGGCATTTTCTACCTTTCTTGATACGCATCTTCTGTGTGAACACGTCCATGATGATAAGGGTTAGGATAGGGAAGAGGACAGGATCATCCTTCACCTTGTCTATCTCAAAGACAATGAACTTTTCATCGAACAGAGAACCATCAATATCATTATTCAAGATGCTTTCATTCTCACCACCCTTGTAGAAGGCTTGGAGAATTGTTGCAAAGTCATGGATGTTGAACTGAATATTCTGCAGTTTCATTATCTGAGGAATACGCTCTACTGCAAACTCATAGTAAGAATTGAAACTGAGTTCTGTAACTTTCAACTTCTTTTTCTGACGCTCTATCTTATCTATCTGATGCTCTATACGCATGAGATATTTGTTCTCGATAACTTCTGGAGTAAGGCGTTGTAAAGCTCGTTGAGCAACTTCCTTCTCGCCGTCTGTGGCTGCTTTGTCTTCGATTACGGCTTTCAACTTTTCTGAAACACGTTTGTCTCGATCTGATTGTTTCTTGTATTCAAGTTCCTCTATCTCGTATTCATCGCCATAACGCTCTTCAAGTTCGTCTTCAAACTTATCGTACTCACCATTTTTCTTGTCTTCAAGTAAAAGCTTGTTTTTCATCTCTTTTCTCTCTTCCTCATTGAAACCTTCGAAAGGATGAAAATACTCCTCGTAATATTCTACGATTGTCTGGTTGATGACTGCATCTTCAAGCTTGGTTGGGAACTCTGCTCCCTTGAACAATTGGAATATGAGACTCTTCAAGAAATTTTTCTTTTCTCCGAAGTTTTCATTATACTCTGCATCCGTAACCTTGAACGGATTCATAGAGATTGGCTTTTCCTTGGAGTAGCTGATGTACGTTCCATCAAAATAGCTGCAAAGTCCTTCGTAACTGTCACCAGTATCAATAATGACTATATCGGTGTCCTGCTCACGATACTGACGCATAACAGTATTCATAAAACATGCATGTGGAAGCCTTTATATATAGCCTAACATATTGAGCCACAATACTTTCATAAAAACAATAAAATCTAAACGGTACAAATTTGAACAAGGGGAAATTAGTCATTCAAAGCACTCGGCAAAGAGAAAAAACTATGACAGGGGCAAAAAGCAGATTTAAGATTATTTATGAAAATATTTTGGACGATTTTGACTGATTGCTATCCAAAGAGCGCATTTTTGATAAAAAGTACCACTCTCATCAGCCATTAAGAGTGAGACGGTCGAAAAAGGAAAAGAGGGGTATGAGTGCTTTGCAGGAGGACTGCAAAAAAGGTCAAAAATGGGTGTCTTGTACCTTGGTTGTATCTCAGTCTGTATATATGGCTGATATACAACGTAGGTTAATAATTCGGCGGCAATAGAATAGCGTTTGAAAGACGTATTCATTGTTTAGTAGTTTTCCTGATAAAATGTTAAATTTAGGGTAGTTAGATTAGTTTTTCTTCCAATTGTTTGGTTTTTTGGAATTGAATGCCTACCTTTGCATTGACAAATCCCGCTCGCTTCCCATAAGAACAGCGTACCCAGCGGGACATTTTTTAAATTGTAGGTATATGAAAGTTATAAAGAACAAGACAATAGATTTTGCAACCGCAGTTCAGGCTCCCGTCATTAACGGAAATAGAGCTGCACGGACAGGTTATGTCCGTTTGGTTCGCCTTATCACTGACGAGCCTGTTCCTCAACAAACTTCATATACGGGAAAAATTGAGTTGAGGTAGGAATGGCTGTATATACAAAAGAATACGAATCCCAGCCAGAGGCTATTCTTACAAACGTCATTATCTGTCCAGCCGTAGATTTGTCGGCAAACGTGGCTGTTCCTGTTCATTGCCAAGTTGAAAATGTATTGTGGGACACAGGAGCGACCAATACATTGATTTCACAGGAAGTTGTAAATGCTTTAGGGTTACAACCGAAGAACAAGGCTCTTATTTCGAGTGCAGGAGGTGATGTCGAATCCTGGACTTACCTTGTTCATGTTATCCTTCCAACAGGAACAGCAGAGTTGAATGTTCAGGCTCTGCTTAACGACAATTCAGACTATGATGTGGTGATTGGCATGGATATTATAAATTCATGCGACTTCTGCTATACAAACAAAGACGGCAAAAGTACATTCTCCTTATGTCATCCAGCAAAGGAGAAAATCATTCTGAAATAAACCAGCCATAGGCTTTCTTTCAAGAAAGACATGTGCGACAACAATAATGACAGATGTGACATTCGCATCTGTCTTTTGCTTTTTACGCCAATAAGAGGCCATTTCCTTACACAAAATATACGAGATTTGAGCAAGAATTAGTTAATTATGGTTAAATTTAAGGTTTATACATACTTTTCCATAACAAAATGAGGTTGTATTGAGATTTTCTTTGTACTTTTGCAGCGGACTATTATCGCCATGTTTATAGCCATTGAGGTTAGACGTGTTCTTTCGTGATGGCATACAAGGCAGCCTACGCCGTGCTGAGTATGGCGGAGTCATAATGACAAAGCGGTACAAAGCGGGCATTGGGTGGGAAAGATAGTCCAGACATAATGAAGGCGTTTACTAACGCTCTGTTTAAGACAGTCTGTAATCTAGCAAATTAACAGTTATCATAGTCTTGAGCAAAGCCAACGGTAGATGTCCCGGGTGTGATAATATCGCTCCTGCGGAGACCTGTAAGCACGGATTGTACCTTTTCGGGCACAACAATTGTTTATTATGGTCTCCTAATGGAAATGATTATTCATATCGGCGTGGGCTCTGACGTTGTCTGTTCAACTATGATAGGCAATTGCTAGAGCCTCAGACTGTGGAATAGACAACAGACGTTTCCACGCTCTTTTTATGTCTATATTGCTATTAACGAGCAACGACATATAAGCCGATATGAACGCATTGCTTAATGCGCATACCAAACGAGGTTGCGATTCACCTCCTCACATTGGATTTGCCTCCAATGTCTCCCCCGAAGCCCAAAGCTCACAAACAGGGGTGTCCTCGGAATATGTCCAGCAGGAAGGTTACAACTGGTTTGTTCTTCGTGCTACTTATAACAGGGTAAATGCAGCCGTAGAGAAAGCAAAGAAGAATGATATTAAGACATACGTGCCGATGCACTATGTACTAAAAGTGATTGCTGGGAAGAAGAAGCGAATACAACAGCCTCTTCTTCCCAACTTTCTTTTTATATACGCCACAAGGGAACAATCAGACAGTTTTGTGAAAAAGACAGTTGATGCCCCAATCTCTTTTATAAAATATTATTTGGATAAGACGCTTCCTCCAGAGGCAAACGGTAAAAATCCTCCGCTTATTATACCATACAATGCAATGATAAATTTTATCAAAGCAACAAGTACTGATAGTGAGCATGTACGCATTGTTACAGCGGAACAGTGTCACTATAAAAGTGGAGATAAAGTACGAGTAATAGCTGGTGACTTCAAGGGAGTGGTTGGAAAAGTTGCCAGAATAGCAGGACAACAAAGAATTGTTGTTGAGATCTCGGGATTGTGCCTTGTCGCTACTGCGTATATTCCTACTGATTTTATTGAGATTGTCAAATAATGCCGAAAGGCATATTGTTTAATTTAAATTTTTTATTTTATGAAGACAAAAAAGAAATTGCCCGTTCGTTTTACGGGTCAGCACTTTACTATTGATAAAGTGCTAATAAAAGATGCAATAAGACAAGCAAATATAAGTAATCAGGATACGGTTTTAGATATTGGGGCAGGCAAGGGGTTTCTTACTGTTCATTTATTAAAAATCGCCAACAATGTTGTTGCTATTGAAAACGACACAGCTTTGGTTGAACATTTACGAAAATTATTTTCTGATGCCCGAAATGTTCAAGTTGTCGGTTGTGATTTTAGGAATTTTGCAGTTCCGAAATTTCCTTTCAAAGTGGTGTCAAATATTCCTTATGGCATTACTTCCGATATTTTCAAAATCCTGATGTTTGAGAGTCTTGGAAATTTTCTGGGAGGTTCCATTGTCCTTCAATTAGAACCTACACAAAAGTTATTTTCGAGGAAGCTTTACAATCCATATACCGTTTTCTATCATACTTTTTTTGATTTGAAACTTGTCTATGAGGTAGGTCCTGAAAGTTTCTTGCCACCGCCAACTGTCAAATCAGCCCTGTTAAACATTAAAAGAAAACACTTATTTTTTGATTTTAAGTTTAAAGCCAAATACTTAGCATTTATTTCCTGTCTGTTAGAGAAACCTGATTTATCTGTAAAAACAGCTTTAAAGTCGATTTTCAGGAAAAGTCAGGTCAGGTCAATTTCGGAAAAATTCGGTTTAAACCTTAATGCTCAAATTGTTTGTTTGTCTCCAAGTCAATGGTTAAACTGTTTTTTGGAAATGCTGGAAGTTGTCCCTGAAAAATTTCATCCTTCGTAGTTCAAAGTCGGGTGGTTGTCAAGATGATTTTTTTGGTTTGGTGTCGTCTTTTTTTAAGCTGCCGCATAACGGCTGGCAAATTGGCGATGGAGCCGACTTTTAGCACAAATGTTGAATAGAATTACTAATCTTCAACATTGCACAAAAGTTCAACCTCAAATCCGCAACCGCCCTCATAAGATGACACAGA